>NZ_JBJIAK010000003.1:0-254295 GCF_045310915.1 Mycobacterium sp. SMC-17
GACACCCCAGCCCAACGCCTAGCCGCGCTCTTGAACCAAGCCGCCTAGCCACGTTGCACTAATCGATTGACTTTGAGCCGAGATCCGCGCGATCACGTTCACGTTCGACGTACGCTCGGCTCGACATCGAGCGGGAGACGTCTGATGACAGAAGCATTTGTGCTTGGTGGTGTCCGCACTCCATTTGCGCGGTACGGCAGCTCGCTGTCGCACATCCGCACCGATGACCTCCTCGGCATGACGATGAAGGGCGCGTGCGAACGCGTCGGCGTCGAACTCGGCGCCATCGAGGACGTCGTCGCCGGTTGTGTGAACCCTGCCCACGAGGGGATGGGTGACGTCGCCCGCTGGGCGGCGCTCGCCGCCGGATTCCCGGACACCGTGGCCGGGACGACCATCAACCGATTCTGCGGTTCGTCGCTGAGTGCCACGATCAACGTCGCGCACGCGATCCGGGCCGGCGACCTGGGCGTGGGGATGGCCTGCGGCGTCGAGTCGATGTCGCGATCGGGCTGGGCCTACATGAAAGGCGACGCACCGTTCGCGCCGCGCGGGCCGGTCATCCTGCTCGACACCATGTGGGCCGGTGCCGGCGGCCCGCCCAACCCGGCGCTGCTGGCGCGCAACGCCTACATCAGCATGATCGAGACCGCGCAGAAGGTGGCTGATCGCTACGGTCTGACGCGCGAGGAGATCGACGCCTTCGCGCTGCGCACACAGCGAAATGCCAAGGCGGCCCGCGATTCCGGGCGCCTGGCCAAGGAGATCATGCCGGTCGAGATCGCCGCGACGAAGAAGGCGCCGGCGCGGCTTTTCGAGCACGACGAATTCATCCGCGACGAGACCACGGCCGAGCAGCTGGCGGCACTGCGACCGCAGCCGGGTACGACCCAGATGACCGCGGCCAATTCGACGCCGCTCACCGATGGCGCCAGCGCCCTGGTACTGGCGTCGGGGGAGCGCGCGGCGGAACTCGGCGTCGAGCCGTTGGCGCGGGTGGTGTCCTCGGCGGTGTACGGGATCGACCCGCTGTTCATGGGGCTGGCACCGGCGTGGGCCCTGCCCCTGGCCATCAAACGTGCCGGTCTGACGCCTGAGCAGATCGATGTCTGGGAGGTCCACGAAGCGTTCAGCGCGCAGGCCCTCGGGGTGTTGCGCGAGCTGCCCAATCAGCTCGACGGATTCGTCGTGCCCGACGAGAAGCTCACACCCAACGGGGGCGCCGTGGCGATCGGCCACCCGTTCGGCGCCACCGGTGCCCGGTATGTCCTGACCCTGGCCACCGAACTGCGCGAGCGCAATGCCCGCTACGGAGCCATCGGCGTCTGCGTCGGATCGGGTCAAGGCGTTGCCATTGTGCTCGAAAATCCCTCTGCTGCTTGAGGAGTAGGCGAGCGACTGGGTGCGATTTTTTGTCGTACCCCTCTGGTTTGATGGTGTTATGTCCAGCAGCGCAACGGCTTTCGATGTTGAGTCGTCGCCGTGCGAGCGGATGGATGCGTACTTCGCCGAGATCGGTGAGCTGACCGGTCAGCGCAACGCGATCGACGCGCGGCTGGTGCAGATTGCCGCCGAGATCGACCGGGACGGGCTCTGGGGTGCCACCGGTGCCCGGTCGATGGCGTCGTTGATGGCATGGAAAACCGGTGTCTCGCCGCGTAATGCGGAAGTGATGGTGGCGGTGGCGCACCGGTTGGAGGAGTTCCCGCGCTGCGCGGAGGCGATGCGGGCGGGCCGGTTGTCGTTGGATCAGGTCGGGGTGGTCGCCGAACACGCGGCCGACGGTTCTGACGAGCACTACGCGCAGTTCGCCGAATCCGCCACGGTCACGCAGTTGCGGACGGCGGTGAAACTGGAACCGCGCCCGGAGCCTGAGCCCACGCCTGAACCGGAGCGGTCGATCGCCAAGACCACCCATGATGACGGCTCGGTCACCTACAAGATCCGGCTGCCGAAGTTGGAGGCGGCGAAGTTCGATGCCGCCGTGGCGTCGCATCAGGACGCGTTGGTCGCGGACTGGAAACGCGACCACGAAGACACCGAAGGGCAAGTGTCGGAGCAGGCACCGCCGTTCCCGAACCAGGTGGACGCGTTCATGAGCGTGGTCGAGGCCGGCTGGGACGCCGACGTGGCACTGCGTCCGCATGCGCAGCACACCACCGTCGTCGTGCATGCGGACCTCGAACAGCGCACAGCCACCTTGCATCTGGGGTCGATGCTCACCGACGAGGAACGCCAACTGCTGTTGTGCGACGCCACCTGCGAGGTATGGCTCGAGAAACACGGGCAGCCGATCGGGGCCGGGCGCACCACCCGCACCATCAGCCGGCGGCTGCGCCGCGCGCTGGAACACCGCGACCGCTGCTGCCGCGTCCCCGGGTGCGGGGCCACCCGCGGTTTGCATGCGCATCACATCATTCATTGGGAGAACGGCGGGGAGACCGAACTGCACAACCTGGTGCTGGTGTGCCCGTACCACCATCGGCTGCATCACCAGCGGGTCATCACGATCACCGGGCCGGCTGATCGGCTGGTCGTCGCCGATGCCGCGGGCCGCCAGCTCGACGGCGGATCTCTTGCGCGGCCACCCACCTCAGCTCGCCCTGATGTGCCGCCGTGCCCCGGACCGACCGGGGAACGCGCCCAATGGTGGTGGTACCAACCCTTCGAACCACCACCCACACCCTCGACCAACTAGGGCAGCAGCGGCAGCCGCCACAGCGGTGCGCCGGGTTCGAGGAACCACAGCCGCGTCGCGGTCAGACGCAGAATCCGGATGGCGCCGGTCATCATGAGCACCGCCAGCGGCAGTTCGATCAATACCGCGGTGACCAACGGCACCGTCGAGTCGTGGCCGAAATCGGACGTCATGACGTCGAACCAGGCATCACAGACCAGCAGCACCCCGGTCGTGAACGCGGTGAGCAGCACGAGTTGACGACGCAACCAGCCCAGCACCGCGGTCGTGGCCATGAAGGCGACGAGGAGACCGTCGAAACCGATCCAGGTCGCCGGCCAGTTGTGCGCCGTGTAGTTGTCCGGAAGCGTGAATCCGAGGTAGACGACCCACGGGATCAGCACGATGCAGCTGCCGGTCATCACCGTCAGCCGGATGCGCCGCATCCTCCTCGCCATCGCGGGCGGGAACACTTCATCCAGTGGACGCTGCAAGCGCATGATCAGCTCGTGCCGCTGCGCCGGCGTCATCGCGGCGATGGCGGCGTCTGACAACCCACTTTCCATGCGGTCGATACTGCCGAACGTCTTGCCGGAGGCCTAGCGCAGCCGCAGCCCTCGCGGCGTTCGGGAGAAACCGGCGTCGGCAAGCGCGGCGTGGACCTCGGCCTGCGCCGCGTCGGGGGTAGGGGCCAATACCGGCTCCCCGTTGACCTTCTCGATCAACAGCGACTGCAGCCGACCGGTGCTCACCAGCTCCGCCAGCGCACCGGCCGCCGCGCGTTGTTGTTCCGGGGTGGCGCCGAACGACAACAACGATTTTCCGCCGCGCTCCAGGAACCACACCGACTCGCCGTCGACCAACGCGACCAGCGCGCCCGCCTTGCGGCCCGGCCGATGGCCGGCTGCCTCGGGCCAGGGGAGCGTGACGCCGTAGGGATTTCCCGGGTCCGTGGCGGCGAGCACGATGGCGGTGTAATCGGGGCTGCTCTGGTCGACGTTGTCGAGATAGTTGCGCAGCCGGTCCACCGTCGAGGCCACCGCGAACTGTGCACCACCGAGGGATTCGATGAAATACCCGCGCTGGCAGCGTCCGGCTTCCTCGAAAGCGGTCAGCACTTTGTAGAGGGTGGCGAAGCCGCCGGGCAGACCGTCGGCCGCGCCACGCGTGACGACGCCATAGCGGTTGAGGAGCAGCTCGGCCTGAAAGTGTGCCCGTGTCGTGGATTCCGGCTCAGCGGGTGGCAGGGCCGACCACCGGCCGGCGACAGTGGGATCGACGGTGCGGGCCTGCGGCCGGGCGACGCTGTACCGGCTGAGCCGGGGCGGACGCTGCTGCCGCTGCCGGTGCGATCCACCGGGTTTGCGTCCCGCGTTGCCGAGGAGCGCCCGTACCGGCGCGAAGGTGTCGCCGGTGACCCAGCCGGCCCAGATCAGTTCCCACAGCGCCTGTTTCGCATCGGTGCTGTCCTCTGCGGCCAGCTGCCGGAAGAAGTAGGCGCCGCCGTTGCTCAGCGTGTCCAGCAGCTCGCGGTGCGCGTCGGTGAACTCGATCTCGGTGCCCGGCGCCAGTGACAGCGGCGCGGTGTCGGACCGATGGAAGACGACCCAGCCGTCGTTGGCGCCGATCTGGCCGGCGCCCGACCAGGTGACCTCACCGGAGGCCAGCAGTTCGTCGAGCATCGCCGGCTGATAGTCCGACACCCGCTGGCCGAACACGAGCGGCTCGACCGCGGACGCCGGAATCGGCACGCCCGCAAGCTGTTCGATGACCGACGCCAGGCCGTCGATGCCGCGGGCATCACCGAACTGCTGCCAGGCCGGCAGGAACCGGGCGTACGCGGCGGTGCTGACGGGTTCGATCTGGGCCCGCAGTGCGGCCAGCGACCGGCGCCGCAGAATCTTCAGCACCGTGGCGTCACACCACTGCTGGTCGACGCTGTCCGGCAGATCGGTGAACTCACCGCGAATGAGCTTGCCGTCCAGCACCATCCGACTCAGGGCATCGGCGGTCACCCGGTGACCCAGGCCGAACCGGGCGGCGGCCTGCGTCGTCGTGAACGGGCCGTTGGTCCTGGCGTAGCGGCCGAGCAGTTCACCCAGCGGGTCGGTCACGGTGGCGGTGAAACTGGCCGGCACGCCGACCGGCACCGCGACACCGAGGCCGTCGCGCAACAGGCCCATGTCTTCGACGGCGGCCCACCAGCTCTGGCCGGCGAACGTCACCGAGACGGCGCGTTTGGCAGCTTGCAAGGTGGCGCACCAGGCCTCGACATCGCTTGCGGTGCAACGCTGCCGGAGTTCCTCGGTGGTGAGCGGCCCGAGCAGCCGCAGGAGGTCGGCGATGCCTTCGGCGTCGCGCGCGGCACGGTCTTCGGTCAGATGTTGCAGTTGCCGGATGGTGGCGGTGACCACGTCCGGGTCGAGCAGTTCCCGTAGCTCGACGCGGCCCAGGAGCTCGGCCAACAGGGTGGCGTCCAACGACAGTGCGGCAGCCCGGCGTTCGGCGAGGGGGCTGTCGCCTTCGTACATGAACGCGCCGACGTAACCGAACAGCAGCGATGCGGCGAACGGCGACGGCGTGGCGGTCTGCACGTCGAGCACCCGGATGCGGCGTTGTGCGACGCGGCGCATCAACTCGATCAGCATCGGCACGTCGTAGACGTCCTGCAGGCATTCCCGCACCGTCTCCAGCACGATCGGGAAATCCGGGTACTTGCGGGCGATGTCGAGCAGCTGCGCGGCGCGCTGCCGCTGATGCCACAGCGGCGACCGCTTGCCGGGATGGCGCCGCGGGAGCAGCAGCGCCCGTGCCGCGCATTCGCGGAAACGCGACGCGAACAGTGCCGACCCGCCGACCTCAGCGGTGACGATGGGCTCGATCTCGTCGGCCTCGAAGACGAAAATGTCTGCGCCGGGCGGGTTTTCCCCGGTATCGGGCAGCCGCAGCACGATGCCGTCGTCGGATGCGGTGGGCTTCTCGTCGATGCCGTACCGCTCCATGATGCGTCGGCCGACCGCCAGCGCCAGCGGCCCGTGCACCCGCAGCCCGTAGGGGGAGTGCAGGACGATCCGCCAGTCGCCGAGCTCGTCGCGGAACCGTTCCACCACGAACGTGGTGTCGGTGGGCACCGTACCGGTGGCCTGCCGCTGTTCGTCGAGCAGCTGCCACAGGTTGTCGGTGGCGTAGCCGTTGAAACCCATTGTGCTGCAGTAGTCGTCGAACTCGGTGCGCGGCAGTCCGGCGAGCTTCCCGGTGAAGGCGCCGATCGCCGCACCCAGCTCGGCGGGGCGGCCGACGGCGTCGCCGCGCCAGAACGGCAACCGCGCGGGCTGGCCGGGCGCGGGCAGCACCAGCACCCGGTCGTGGGTGATCTCGGTGATCCGCCAGCTGGTGGCGCCCAGGGAGATGACGTCGCCGGGCCGTGACTCGTAGACCATCTCCTCATCGAGTTCACCTACCCGCGAGGGCTTTTCGTCACCCGTGGCCAGGTAGACGGTGAACATGCCGCGGTCCGGGATCGCCCCGCCGGACGTGACCGCCAGCCGTTGCGCGCCCGGCCGGGCGGTCAGGGTGCCGGTGTCGCGGTCGTAGACCAGACGCGGCCGCAGCTCGGCGAATTCGGTGGACGGGTACTTGCCGGCCAGTAGGTCGAGCGTCGCTTCGAAGGCGGTGCGCGGCAGGGCGGCGAACGGTGCACTGCGGCGGACGGCCTCGAACCAGCGGTCGGCGTCGAGGGGCTCGAGAGCCGCCGCCGCGACGGTGTGCTGGGCCAGCACGTCGAGGGGATTGGTGGGCACCTGCAGGGTCTCGATCTCGCCCGCGCGCATCCGCTGCACGGTGACGGCGCAGTCGATCAGGTCGGTGCGGTGCTTGGGCAGCAGCACACCCTCGGAGATTTCACCGACCTGGTGGCCGGCGCGGCCGATGCGCTGCAGACCACTGGCCACCGAAGGCGGCGCCTCGACCTGGATGACCAGGTCGACGGCGCCCATGTCGATACCGAGTTCCAGGCTGGACGTGGCGACGACGGCTTTGAGCCGGCCGCTCTTGAGATCCTCTTCGACCTGCGCCCGGGCCTCCTTGCTGACCGAGCCGTGGTGAGCCTTGGCCAGCAGGCTCGGCGCGCCGAAGGTCTGCCCGCTGCCCATGAGGTTGGCGGGCGCGCCGCCACCGACCTGCGGGTTGCGTTCATTGGGCAGTTCGATGCCCGAGCGGGCCGCGTGAATCTCGTTGAGCCGCGCGGTGAGCCGTTCGGCCAGGCGCCGGGAGTTGGCAAACACCAGCGACGAATTGTGCGACTCGATCAGGTCGACGATGCGTTCCTCGACATCGGGCCAGATGGTGCCGCCGTCGAGGTTGGCCATGTCCGGTACCGGTACTTCGACGCTCAGGTCGAAGGTCTTGGCGGCCGGCGGTTTGACGATGCTGGTGGGGGCCGCTCCCGACAGGAACCGGGCGACCTCCTCGGGTGGCTTGACGGTCGCGGACAGGCCGATCCGCTGGGCCGGCTTGTCGAGCAGCTCGTCGAGACGTTCCAGCGACAGGGCCAGGTGTGCGCCGCGCTTGGTGGCGGCGACGGCGTGTACCTCGTCGACGATGACGGTTCGCACCGTCGCCAGCGTCTCGCGGGCCGCCGACGTCAGCATGAGGAACAGCGACTCGGGTGTGGTGATCAGGATGTCCGGCGGTGTCGCGATCAGCTGGCGCCGCTGCGCCGGCGACGTGTCACCCGACCGCACGCCGACGGTGATCTCGGGCGCGGGTGCGCCCACGCGCTCGGCGACCCGCGTGATGCCGGTGAGCGGCGTGGACAGGTTGCGCTCGACGTCGACCGCGAGGGCCTTCAGCGGCGAGACGTAGAGGACTTTTGTGCCCTTGGCGCCGTTGGTGTTGGTGGGCTCCTGCGCCAGCTGGTCGATGGCCCAGAGGAACGCCGCCAGGGTCTTGCCGGACCCGGTCGGGGCGATGACCAGCGTGTTGTGGCCGTCGGCGATGGCCTGCCAGGCCTGCTCCTGGGCCGGGGTGGGCGTGCTGAAGGCAGCCGCGAACCACTCCCGGGTCAGGTCACTGAACCTGTCGAGTGGATTCACGTGTCCATACTGCCCGGCGGGTCTGACATGCCTGAGGGATTTGTGCACGAAAATCCGCGGTCAGCGCGGAAAATCGTGCACAAATCGCAGGTCAGAGGGTCCGCTGGTAGCGCCGCATGCCGGCGATCCAGCGGTCGTAGTCGGCGCCCTTGTGGCGGTACATCTCCAGCACCTCGGGGTGCGGGAGGACCAGGAACGTGCCGTCCTCGATGGCCTTGACCACCAGGCCGGCGACGTGATCGGGCCCGACGACGTTACCCGCGTGGGTCACGGCATTGCCGGCCACCCGGATCGCGGAATCGGGGGAGTCCGTCATGCCGCGCAGCAGTGGCGTGTCGACACCCATCGGGCAGACGCAGCTGACGCCGATGCCCTGGTCGCCGTACGTGATGGTCAGCCACTCCGCGAACCCGACGGCGGCGTGCTTGGTGACGCTGTACCCCGCCGCACCGAGCTGGGTGAGCAGGCCGGCGGCGGAGGCGACAGCGACGAAATGCCCGCCGCCGCGCTCGACCCATTCCGGCACAACGGCTTTAGCGGCCCGGATGTGCGCGCGCAGGTTGATGTCGATGATGCGGTCCCAGGCGGCCTCGTCGTCGCCCAGTCCTGGTTCGCCGGTGATGCCGGCGTTGGCGACGTAGATGTCGACGGGCCCGTACGCATCGCGTGCGGCGTCGAGCAGTGTCGCGATGCCGTCGACCGACGACGCGTCAGCGCCGATGCCGACACCGCCGTAGCCCGCGGCCGTCTCGGCGGCGGCCTCGGCATTGATGTCGCCGGCCACGACCGATGCGCCCGCGGCCGCCAGCGCCGTTGCGATGGACCTGCCGATGCCCGAGCCCGCTCCGGTGACGACGGCCACCGCACCTTCGATCTTCACGGGCTCATGTCTACCTCAGCCGAACTGCACGCCTTGAGCCAGCGGCAGTTCCGAGGAGTAGTTGACGGTGTTGGTGGCCCGGCGCATGTAGGCCTTCCAGGAATCGGAACCGGATTCGCGGCCGCCGCCGGTCTGCTTCTCGCCACCGAACGCACCGCCGATCTCCGCGCCGGAGGTGCCGATGTTGACGTTGGCGATGCCGCAGTCCGACCCGTCGGCGGCCATGAAGCGTTCGGCCTCCCGGATGTCGGTGGTGAAGATGGCCGACGAAAGGCCCTGGGGAACAGCATTGTTGAGAGCGATGGCCTCGTCGAGGGTGTCGTACGTCAGCACGTACAGGATCGGCGCGAAAGTCTCCTGGTGCACGATGGCCGTCTGCCCGGGCATCCGGACCACCGCCGGCGTGACGTAGTACGAGCTGGGGTGCAGCTGGACGCGTTCGCCGCCGGTCACCTCGCCGCCTTCGGCCTGCGCCTGTTCCAGCGCGCCCACCATGTCGCGGTACGACCGCTCGTGGATCAGTGGCCCGATCAGCGTTCCCTCGGCAGACGGGTCACCGACGGGCAGGCTCTGATACGCGGTGACGATGCGCTGCACCAACGTCTCCACCACGCTGTGGTGCGCGATGACGCGGCGCAGCGTGGTGCACCGCTGGCCTGCGGTGCCGGCGGCGGCGAACACGATGCCGCGCACCGCGAGATCGAGATCGGCCGACGGCGTGACGATGGTCGCGTTGTTGCCGCCGAGCTCCAGCAGCACCTTGCCGAACCGCTGGGCCACCCGCGGGCCGATCTCCTGACCCATCCGCACTGATCCCGTCGCACTCAGCAGCGCGACACGGGGGTCGTCCACCAGCTGTTCGCCGATGTCACGGCCGCCCAGCACCAACCGGCCGACATGCGCGGGTGCTCCGACGTCGGCCGCGGCACGCTCGAGCAGCGCCTGGCAGGCGACGGCGGTCAGCGGGGTGAGCTCGGAGGGCTTCCACACCACGGTGTCGCCGCACACCAGCGCGATGGCGGCGTTCCAGGCCCACACGGCGACGGGGAAATTGAACGCCGTGATGACGCCGACGACCCCCAGCGGATGCCAGTTCTCCATGAGCCGGTGGCCGGGCCGCTCCGAGGCGATGGTGCGCCCGTACAGCTGGCGCGAGAGACCCACCGCGAACTGGCAGACGTCGATCATCTCCTGCACTTCGCCGAGGGCCTCGGAGGTGATCTTGCCGGCCTCGATGGTCACCAGCGTGCCCAGATCGGCCTTGTGCTCGACGAGCAGCTCACCCAGCCGGGCCACGAGCGCGCCGCGCACCGGTGCCGGGGTGGTGCGCCACGTGGAAAAGGCCTGCGCCGCTTCGGCGATCGCCGCATCCGTATCGGCGGAGGTGCTCTCCGGAATGGTGAAGAGCACTTCGCCGGTGATGGGCGTGCTGGCGTGCAAGCCGTGGTCGCCGGGCTCACCCAGTGTGACGTGGGCACCGACGGCCTGCAGCGCGGTACGCACGCGGTCGCGGAGTTGATCGGCAGTCGGGAGGAGATTCTGCACTTGCGGTTGAAGGGGAGTCATGATGCCGCTTTCTCGTAGAGGTCGTACGGGTCATGGATGTGATGGCCGATGGCACCGGCCATCCAGTCGAGGCTGTAGTCGGAGTGGTCGTCGGCGGCTGCCGGCTGCGCATCCCGGTCCAGGTTCGACCGGAAGATGCCGGCCGCGGAGGCCGGCAGGAAGTCCTCGTAGACAACGGGTTTCGTGGGGTCGCCGCCGCGGTAGTAGGCCAGGCCCTGTGTCGCCATCTCGGCGTCGGTGGCGGGAAAGTACCGGTCCCAGTGCTCCTGGTCGGCCATCGCGGCGTCGTAGCGCTCCCGGCCGGCGCGGGTCAGCGCCACTCCGCGGGCCTCGACCTCACCGAAGCGCACCCGCAGACTCCCGTCGAACACCGTGCCGTCGGGGTTGCGGAACGTGCGTGGCTCGGCCAGGGCCCGAAACGAGGTCTGCCGCAACAGGACCTGCGGTCCGTCCGTGCGGGGCGGGCCTTGGATCGCGTCGATCATGGTGATGCCGCGGGCCGTCATCCGCCGGTACAGCTCGTCGATGTCGAGCACGCGCGGCGTCAGATGGTTGATGTGGGTCGTGGCCACGCCGGCGATGTCCGCGGCGACGGCCGAGATCTCACTGAGCTCGTCATACCAGGCCTTGTCGATCGGCGTGCGGGACAACGCGAAAGCGGCAGTGCAGCGGCGGACGAAATCGTCGGCATCATGGTCCGGGCAGCCGTCGGCGGCGATCCGGCGGGCCTGGGCGATCAGCGCTGGGTCGAACAGCCGGCGTTGCCCGAGGAACCGCTGCACCCGGGTGCGCAGATCGGGGGAGAAGAAGCGGGCGTCCTCGGTGGCCAGCATCGAGGTGAACACCCGAAACGGGTTGCGGTCGAGCTCTTCTGCGTCGATGGGACGGAACGCGGTGGAGACCACGGGCACCGGTGAGGCGGCCTCGCGCAGGTCGTAGAAGCCGACGGGGTACATGCCGAAGGCTGCGAAAAGGGCTGCGGCGTCAGCGAGTTCGGCGGGGCTGCCAACGCGGATCGCGCCGTGGCGTTCGGCGGTGACGCGCTCGAGGGAACCGAGCCGGCCGTCGGTGGCGCAGTCGCGGTTCACGGCCGTGCTGACCTCGACCAGCGTGGTGTACGCCGGAACCTCGGTGCCGTACATGCGCGACAGTGCGGCGGCGAACGCGGCGCGCAGCTCCCAGGTCTGGACCGTCATGGCACGACCTGCGGGTAGTCTCCGGCCATGGCCGAAGCCGAGCAGCTAGACGATGTCGACCGAATCCTGGTGCGGGAGCTGATGGCCGACGGCCGCGCGACGCTGGCACACCTCGCGACGGCGGCGGGACTGTCGGTGTCGGCGGTGCAGTCGCGCGTGCGCAGGCTCGAATCCCGCGGAGTGATCACCGGATACACAGCGCGGATCAACCCCGAGGCCGTCGGCCACATGCTGTCGGCGTTCGTTGCGATCACCCCACTCGATCCTTCCCAACCTGATGATGCCCCGGCGCGGCTGCAACCCTTCCCCGAAATCGAGTCCTGCCATTCGGTGGCCGGCGAGGAGAGTTACGTCCTGCTGGTGCGGGTCGCCTCGGCGCGGGCGCTGGAGGGCCTGCTGCAGCGGATCCGCACGGTCGCCAACGTTCGCACGCGAAGCACCATCATCTTACAGACTTTTTACGATGATCAGGTGTCACTACCGGAATAGTTCCTGTCAGAAGGCGGGCAAGCTGTAAATATTGCGTTAGGATGGCGCCATGACCGCTGTTCTGACTTCTGGTGACGGGCTGTCGGCGGGCAGCGCCCGCGACGTGCGCGACGTGCTGGGGCGCAGCATCCTGACCGACGGCCTGGATCTCGTGCTCGATCTGGACCGGTCGGGTGGCTCGTATCTCGTCGACGCCCGTGACGGCACCCGGTACCTCGACATGTTCACGTTCTTCGCGTCGTCGGCGCTGGGGATGAACCATCCGGCGCTCACCGATGCGGCCTTCCGCGCCGAACTGGCGCAGGCGGCGGTGAACAAGCCGAGCAACTCCGACGTGTACAGCGTGCCGATGGCGCGCTTCGTGCAGACGTTCGCGCGGGTGCTCGGCGACCCGGCGCTGCCGCACCTGTTCTTCGTCGACGGTGGGGCGCTGGCCGTGGAGAACGCGCTGAAGGTGGCGTTCGATTGGAAGAGCCGCCTCAACGAGTCGCGCGGCATCGACCCGGCGCTGGGCACCCGGGTCCTGCATCTGCGCGGCGCGTTCCATGGCCGCAGTGGCTACACCATGTCGCTGACCAACACCGACCCCAACAAGGTCGCCCGGTTCCCGAAGTTCGACTGGCCGCGTATCGATGCCCCGGTGGTGACGCCGGACGTGGATATCGTTGCGCTGGAACGTGAATCGCTGCGCCAGGCCAGGGCGGCCTTCGAGGCGTACCCGCACGACATCGCCTGCTTCATCGCCGAACCGATCCAGGGTGAGGGTGGCGACCGGCACATGCGTTCCGAGTTCTTCGCCGCGATGCGGGAGTTGTGCCTCGAGTACGACGCGCTGCTGATCTTCGACGAGGTGCAGACGGGCGTCGGGATGACCGGAACCCCTTGGGCCTACCAGCAATTGGGCGTCACACCCGACGTCGTGGCGTTCGGGAAGAAGGCCCAGGTGTGTGGTGTGATGGCCGGTGGTCGCGTCGATGACGTCCCCGACAACGTCTTCCGCGTCAGTTCACGGATCAACTCCACCTGGGGCGGCAACCTGACCGACATGGTGCGGGCCCGCCGCATCCTCGAGGTCATCGAGGCCGATGGGCTGATCGACAACGCCGTGCGCATGGGCAGGTACCTAGTGGGGCAATTGCGCTGCCTGGCAAGCGAATTCCCGGCGCTGGTACTCAATCCGCGCGGGCGTGGGCTGATGTGTGCGTTCAGCATGCCGTCGGCCGCGCAGCGCGACGAGGTGATCAGGCGGCTGTGGCAGCACCACGTGATCCTGCTGGCCAGCGGCACCGACTCCGTGCGGTTCCGACCGGCGCTGACGGTGTCGCGGACCGAGATCGATGAAGCGGTTCAGGCGGTTCGGGACGTGCTAGCGGCGCTCTAGGACCTGCTGCCGGATCAGTCCGCGCAGCCGGGTCAGCTCGCTGCCGCTGACGAGGGTGCAGTCGTGCAACTCGGCCAATTTCCGTGCGGCCGGAGTGAAGTCGTTGTTGGTGACCACCATGGTGTGCGCGCAGTCCTGCATGGGTGCACCGGCGACGACCTCCTGGACGGCGCCGGGGCCGACGGGCCGGGACAGCCGCTTGCATTGGATGGCAAGGCGATTGGGCCGCGTCCCGACGATCAGGTCGACGCCCCAGTCTCCCGACAGCTCCGTCATGATGACGGGGACGCCGCAGGACCGGGCGATCCGGGCGACGTAGTCCTCGAATTCGGTGCCGGACATGTCGTGCACGGGATCTTCGTGGCGGCTCGGGGTGCGCATCCCGGTGATGACGTGCGGAACGGCGGCGAGGAGCAGCGGCACGCCGACGGCCACGCCCAGCGCCGGTTCCCAGGTCCAGCCGTGCAGATACGCCGCGCCGCCCGAGAACAGCCCGGCCGCGCCCAAGAGTTTCATCCGCACGCCAGGCATCGTAGGGCCAACCCCTGACAGGTCTTTACAGAACGGCACCTGTTTACTACCGTGCGTAGTAGAGGTGATCCGAATGACTGGTGAATCCAGGAATTGGCAACGTAACTTCGATTGGGCCGCAGGCTTTTTGGCCGTCGCGCTGCTGCTGCACGGCGCTGATCACATGCGGCGGGGGATGAACGTCGTCCCACCGGCGGTGATGGTGGGCGGCACGCTGCAGCTGATTCTCGCGGCGGTCACGATCACGTTGGTGTTCAAGCGGAACCGGTGGGCACCGCTCGCGGCGGTCGGTATCGGCTATGCCGGCGCGGTGGGATTCACTGCGGCACATCTGCTTCCGAAGTGGGGATTCTTCAGCGACAGCTTCATCAATGCGCCGCCGTGGGCGCGCGTGACGGCGTTCTCGTGGGTGACCGCGATTCTGGAGATCGCGGCCAACCTGGTGTTCGGCACCATCGGCCTGATGCTGGTGCGAGAGCGGCGCGCGACCGCAAGTGCAATCTGAGGGTTGCAGTACGGGCTGGCGTGTGCAACTCTGGAGTTGCACATCACGTCGCTCGAAGGGGAATCATGGACACGCTGGACATCACCCGCAGCATCGACATCAACGCGCCGATCCAGCGGGTCTGGGATGCTCTGACGAAAGCCGAGCTCATCGCGCAATGGTTCGGTGACGCAGCCGAACTCGAGCCGATCCCCGGCGGCACCGGGTTCTTCGGCTGGAACGCCCACGGCAAGTTCCGGGTCGTCGTCGAGAGTGCCGAGGCGCCGCACACGCTGGTCTATCGGTGGGCGCACCGCGAAGCCGACGCCGACCCGACCCCGGAAAACTCCACGGTCGTCCGCTTCGACCTCACCGAGATCGACGGCGGCACCCGGCTCGATCTGCGCGAGACGGGTTTCGAGAACCTGGCCGATCCGCAGACCGCGCACTCCGAGAACAGCGGCGGCTGGACCGCCGAACTCGACGACCTGGTGGCGTACCTGCAGGCGGCGGTGTGACCGACACCCACATGCCGGCGGTGCTGGCGGTGCTCGCCGACGAGACCCGGTGGCGCATCCTGACCGAGCTGGGCGCCGACGACCTGTCGGCGAGCGCGCTGGCCGGCCGGTTGCCCGTGAGTCGGCAGGCCATCGCCAAGCACCTGTCGGTGCTGGCCGATGCGGGGCTGGTCGAGCCCGTCAAAGTGGGGCGGGAGATTCGCTACCGGGCGCTGGGCGCCAAGCTCAGCGCCCTGGGCAGTGAGCTGGAAACCCTTGGCAGGCAATGGGATCGGCGTCTTGCCGCGATCAAGCGGATCGCCGAGGGCCCACTGGCGCCCTGAGGCCACCAGGCGCATACTGGGGTTGGCGGTGATAGTGATGCTCAGCCCGACAACCGATCGCTTCCGCGACGACGATCCCAGCGTGCATCAGGCCGCGCGATTCGGTCTGGTGATGGGGAGCGTCGGCGTCGGATTCATGGTGCTGGCGGCCGTCTGGGTCCGGCACTGCCACGGTTACGACACCGCCGCGTGCAGCATGCCGTACCGCACCGTCCTGGCGCTGGCGGGCCCGCTGTTCCTGTTCGGCAGCGGGGTGTGGGCCTTCGTGCGCACCTACCGGGCGTGGCGCGGCGACAAGGTCTGGTGGGCCTGGCAGGGCGCCGGGTGGTTCCTGTTGCTGCTGATGGCCATCGTGTTGACGATGAGCCTGCCGGTGCTGCTGTTCTGACCGAGACGTGTCAGCTCAGCATCGCGGCCGCGAAGCGGCGCACGGATTCGACGCCCGTCGCGGCGGCGTCGTCGAACCCCTCGCGGGTGCGTACGGAAATCTCCCGCGTGGCGGGGTCCAAGGTGATCTCGGCCAGCAGCTCGCCGGTCGTCGGCTCGCAGACCGCCCACGAGTACAGCGTGTCGGATTCCCATTGCGCCGTACGGGTTTCGACGTGATCGGGAGAGTGCTCACCCAAGTCCGCGAGTGACGGCCGGTCATCCATGCGGTCGTCGGCGCGCAGGGCGCGCAGGTACCAGGCTCCGGCGTTGATTTCGATGGGCTCCATGACGCTCCTCAAATGCAACTCAGGGCTGCGATCCGCGGTGGATCGCAGCCCTGAGTCGCAAAACCAGCGGACTGGAAACTAGTCCTTCAGCTCGGCGATGACGGTGCCCTGCGTGATGGCGGCGCCGGCCTCGACCGACAGGCCGGTCACGGTGCCGTCCTTGTGCGCGGTCACCGGGTTCTCCATCTTCATGGCCTCGAGCACCACGATCAGATCACCCGCGGAGACCTGCTGGCCCTCCTCGACGGCGACCTTCACGACGGTGCCCTGCATCGGCGCGGTGACCGAGTCGCCCGAGGCGGCCTTGCCGCCGGCGGCGCCACGCTTACGCGGCTTCGGCTTCTTCTTGATGACGCCGGTGGCCGCGCCACCACCGCCACCACCGATGGCCAGATCGCCGGGCAGCGACACCTCGACGCGACGGCCACCGACCTCGACGACGACCTTCTGGCGCGGTGCGGCGTCTTCGTCGTCCAGGGCCTCGCCACCGGTGAACGGCTCGACCGTGTTGTTCCACTCGGTCTCGATCCAGCGGGTGTGCACGTCGAACTTGTCGCCGTCACCGATGAAGGCCGGGTCGGAGACCACGGCGCGGTGGAACGGGATGACCGTGGCCAGACCCTCGACGTTGAACTCCGCCAGCGCACGACGCGAGCGGGCCAGGGCCTCTTCGCGGGTGGCGCCGGTGACGATCAGCTTGGCCAGCATCGAGTCGAACTGACCGCCGATGACCGAGCCGGACTCCACGCCCGAGTCCATGCGGACGCCGGGGCCGGTCGGCGCCTCGAACTTGGTGACCGGGCCGGGGGCCGGCAGGAAGCCGCGGCCGGCGTCCTCGCCGTTGATGCGGAACTCGAACGAGTGGCCGCGCGGGGCCGGGTCCTCGGTGATGTCCAGGGCCTCGCCGTTGGCGATCTTGAACTGCTGCAGCACCAGGTCGATGCCCGAGGTCTCCTCGGTGACCGGGTGTTCCACCTGCAGACGGGTGTTGACCTCGAGGAACGAGATCAGGCCGTCCTGGCCGACCAGGTACTCGACGGTGCCCGCACCGTAGTAGCCGGCTTCCTTGCAGATGCGCTTGGCCGACTCGTGGATTTCCTTGCGCTGCGCGTCGGACAGGAACGGCGCGGGGGCCTCCTCGACGAGCTTCTGGAAGCGGCGCTGCAGCGAGCAGTCGCGGGTACCGGCGACGACGACGTTGCCGTGGGTGTCGGCGATGACCTGGGCCTCGACGTGGCGCGGCTTGTCCAGGTAGCGCTCGACGAAGCACTCACCACGGCCGAAGGCGGCGACGGCCTCACGGGTGGCCGAGTCGAACAGCTCGGGGATCTCCTCGAGGGTGCGGGCAACCTTCATGCCGCGGCCACCACCACCGAAGGCGGCCTTGATGGCGATCGGCAGGCCGTGCTCCTTGGCGAAGGCCAGGATCTCGTCGGCGTCCTTGACCGGGTCCGGGGTACCCGGCACCAGCGGCGCGTTGGCCTTGGCGGCGATGTGGCGCGCGGTGACCTTGTCGCCGAGGTCGCGGATGGACTGCGGGCTCGGCCCGATCCAGATCAGCCCGGCGTCGAGGACGGCCTGGGCGAAGTCGGCGTTCTCGGACAGGAAGCCGTAGCCCGGGTGGATGGCGTTGGCGCCGGACTTGGCGGCGGCGTCGAGGATCTTGTCGAAGACGAGGTAGGACTCGGCCGAGGTCTGGCCACCCAGGGCGAAGGCCTCGTCGGCCAGCCGCACGTGCGGCGCATCGGCGTCCGGCTCGGCGTAAACGGCGACGCTGGCCAGTCCGGCGTCCTTGGCAGCCCGGATGACCCGGACGGCAATCTCTCCACGGTTGGCGACTAGCACCTTGGAGATCTTGGAACTGGCGTGGTTGGCCACAGTGCCTCCTGACGGCGGTTCTCTAAGAAATGTCTTTAAGAATGTATCGCGTGCAGTGTAAGGCCTAACCGGCGGATCCCCACTTCGGGATACGCGGGCGCCGGGACGTTTTCTTAGAGATTGCCCAATCGACCCACTTGACCCGCGCTTTCTCACCGAACATCTGCTTGGGTGATACTGGTGCCGCACCGGACCCGCCGGGGAGCCACGAGTAAGGGGACACCGTTGTTCGTCGAGCCGCAGGCCTCAGACCCCGAATTGATCGCGCGCAAGCGGGCGGTCAACCCGAACGTCCGCATCCCACCGAAGATGCAGTGGGTGACCGACGAGGACGGCAACATCCTCAAGCACGAGCTGCCGGGCGAGACCCTGTGGCACCGGATCCGGGACACCTACGCCGCGCTGTTCTACAGCTCGATCGTCACCCACATCCCGTTCCACTTCATCCGGCTGGGCTACCTCCGGCTGTTCGGGGCGAAGATCGGCAAGGGCACCGCGATCAACCGCGGCACCAGCGTCTGGTCCATTCCGTACCTGGTGATCGGTGACCGGGTGTCCATCGGCTTCCGCTGCCTGCTGGACGCGCGCGCGGGCATCGCGATCGGCAACGACGTCGTCATCGCCAGCGATACGCACATCATCGCCGGCGGGCACGACATCAACCATCCGAACTTCGTGCCGGCGCCCAACCCGCCGGACCCCATCGTGATCGATGACCACGTGTGGATCGCGACGCGCGCCATGATCCTGCCGTGCCTGCTCGGCCGCGGCGCTGTGGTGGCCGCACACACCGTCGTCAACAAAGAGGTGCCGCCGTTCGGCATCGTCGGCGGCGTGCCCGGCAAGATCATCGGCCAGCGCAACCCGGATGCGCTGCACTACAGCGGCAAGTTCAAGCTGCCGTTCTTCTGAGCCGTACCCGGGTGGGCTATGCCGCTTCGCGCAGGCGGCGCTTGATGCGCGTCAGCATCGCCGACATGCCCCGCAGCCGCAGCGGGCTGATCAGCTTGGCCAGCCCGAGGTCGGCGTAGAAATCGTCGGGCACCGCCAGGATGTCGGCCGCCGGCAGACCATCCAGGCCCGCCGCGAGGATGGCCGCGAAACCACGCGTCGTCGGAGCCTCGGCCGGTGCACTGAAGTACAGCCGCACATGCTCGGGGTCGTCGGCGTCGACGTGCAGGAACAACGGCGACTGGCACTCGGGCACCGGCTCCATGGCGGCTTCCTCGAGCGACGGCGGGAGTGCCGGCAACTCGTTGGCGAACTCCAGCAGCAGCGCCAGCTTGTCCTGCCCCTGCATCTCGGAGAACTCCGACACGACCTCGGCCAGAGCCGCGGGCATGGTCACGAAGGCGCGTCCCCCGGTTCCTCACCGACAGCGACCGGCACCCGCACGGCGTTGCCCCACTCGGTCCAGGAACCGTCGTAGTTGCGGACGGCGGGCAGGCCGATCAGGTGCGTCAGCACGAACCAGGTGTGGCTGGAGCGCTCGCCGATGCGGCAGTAGGCGACGGCCTTGTCGTCGGGGGAGATGAAGCCGTACAGCTCGTCGAGTTCGGCGCGGCTGCGGAACCGGCCGCTGTCGTCGACGGCCTTTGCCCACGGGATGGACCGCGCGGTGGGGATGTGGCCGCCGCGCAGCGCACCCTCCTCCGGGTAGTCGGGCATGTGAGTGCGCTCGCCGGTGTACTCCTGCGGCGAGCGAACGTCGATGAGCGGCTCTTTGCCGAGGATCGCGAGGACGTCGTCCTTGAAGGCGCGGATCGGAGCGTCGTTGCGCTCGACCACCGGGTACCCGGTGGTCTGCTTGCTCGGGACGTCCAGGGTGGTGTCGCGGCCGTTGGTGATCCACAGGTCGCGGCCCCCGTCGAGGAGGCGGACGTCCGGGTGCCCGAAGAGCGTGAACACCCACAGCGCGTAGGCCGCCCACCAGTTGCTCTTGTCGCCGTAGATCACCACGGTGTCGTCGCGGCTGATGCCCTTGCGATCCATCAGCGCGGCGAACTGTGCGCCGTCGATGTAATCGCGGACATGCGGGTCATTGAGGTCGGTATGCCAGTCGATCTTGACGGCGCCGGGGATGTGGCCGGTGTCGTACAGCAGGACGTCTTCGTCGGATTCGACGATGGCCAAACCGGGGCGTCCGATGTTGCCTGACAGCCAGTCGGCGGTCACCAGGCGATCGGGATGCGCATAGGTGGCGAAAGCGGGATGTGGGTCTGCGGGCAGCGGCACACTGTGAGCGTACCTAGGCCCGAAATGCGCCGCCGACCCGTAAGGTCGAAACTTGTTTGCGCGACAACCGCTGCGGTATGACATCAGCCGTCTCCCACAGGGCTGACCGGAGGGATTGAGGATTTGCCAGAGAAATACGACGTCGGAATCATCGGCCTGGGATATGTGGGCCTGACGCTGGCCACCGTGCTGGCCGAGGCCGGCAACTCCGTCATCGGAATCGAGACCCGTCAGGAATTGGTCGATATGACCAATCAGGGTTTGCCGCATTTCACCGAGACCGGCCTGCCCGACGCCCTCGAGGGCGTCACCCGATTCGGGAAACTGAAGGCCGTCACCGCATTTGACGACAGCTTCTCGTGCGATACGTACATCATCACCGTCGGCACCCCGCTGTCGGCGGACGGTGTCGCACGCGTCGACATGATCGAGGCCGCGGCCCGTGACATCGCCGGAAACATGCAGGACGGCGCGCTCGTCATCCTGCGGTCGACGGTCAAGGTCGGCACCACCCGCGACGTGGTCGCGCCGATGCTGGCCGCCAGCGGCAAGAGCTTCGACATCGCGATGTGCCCCGAGCGCACCCTGGAAGGCAAGGCGCTGCAGGAATTGCGCGAGCTGCCGCAGATCGTCGGTGCCGACGACCCGGCGGTCGCCGACCGGGCCGCCGCGGTATTCCGGAAACTCACCAGCTCGATCGTGCTGGTCTCCGATATCGAGACCGCCGAGATCATCAAATTGGTGAGCAACACCTTCCGCGATGTTCAGTTCGCGTTTGCCAACGAAGTCGCCCGCATTTGCGACGCATTCGGTGTCAGCGCCTACGAGGTGATCTCGGCGGGCAAACTCGGATACAACCGCACCAATATCCCGTTGCCGGGTCTGGTCGGTGGGCCGTGCCTGGAGAAGGACCCGCACATCCTGATGGAGAGCGTCCGCGAACGCGGCGTCACGCTGGACATCACCGCCGCCGGCCGCCTGGTCAACGAGCGCCAGCCCGCCGAGACGGTGCGCTTCATCAGCAGCGAGATCGCCCGCCGGAAGCTGGGCGCCGAAGGGCCGCTGAAGATCAACCTGCTGGGCATGGCGTTCAAGGGCCAGCCCGAGACCAGCGACCTGCGTGGGTCGATGTCGATCAAGGTGTTCAATGAGCTGAAGGCCGCGCACCCGGATGCCGAGATCGGCGTGTACGACCCGGTGACGCCGAATGACGTTCTGGCCGAAGCCTTCCCGGGCCACAAGGTGTACAACCGGTTCGGCGACGCGGTGAGTGGCGCGGACGTCGTCGTCCTCGGCAACAACCACCCGTCGCTGGGCACCATCTCGCCGCGCACCATCAGCGAGTTCATCAGCCCCGACGGCTTCGTCTTCGACTACTGGAACCACTACAGCCACCTGCCGCCCACCGAGCTGGGCGACAGCTACTTCGCCGTCGGCCGCAGCGGAAAGGTCGTCGAGCGTGTCTGAGAAGGTCGTTGTCACCGGTGGTGGCGGATTCATCGGCGCCTACCTGGTCAAGCGGCTGGTGCGGGACGGCTGGCAGGTCGCGGTCGTGGACTCCATGGTCCGCGGCGATGCCAGCCGATTCGCCGAAGTCGCTTCGGACGTCGAGCTTTTCACGTGTGACGTCCGCGATCAGGACGCCCTCGAGAAGGCGTTCGCCGGCGCCGAGGTGGTCATGCACCTCGCCGCCATCAACGGCACCGAGAACTTCTACAAACAACCGGAACTGGTGCTCGACGTCGGCCTGCGCGGCGCGCTCGCGGTGACCAACGCCGGCCGCGCGGCGGGGGTACCGGACCTCATCGTCGCCTCGACCGCCGAGGTCTACCAGACGCCGGCGATCATCCCGACGCCCGAGACCATCCCGCTGATGCTGCCGGACAGCCTCAACCCCCGGTACTCGTACGGCGGCGGCAAGATCGTCAGCGAGCTGATCGCCTTCAACTACGGGCAGGACCACTACCGGCAGGTGCAGGTCTTCCGGCCGCACAACGTGTTCGGGCCCAACATGGGGTGGAAGCACGTCGAGCCCCAGTTCATCCTGCGGGCGCTGGGCTGCCAGGAGGCTGGTGACCCGACCTTCCCGATCCAGGGTGACGGCAGTGAGACGCGTTCGTTCTGCTACGTCGACGACATCGTCCAGGGCATCTTGACGATGTACGAAAAGGGCGGTCACCGCGAGGTTTACCACATCGGCAGCGACGAGGAACTCAGCGTCCGCGAGCTGGCGGAGCGCATCGGCCGGGCCGTCGGCGTCGAGCTCGAGATCAAGCCCGGCGAGTTGCAGGCCGGCGGCACGCCGCGCCGGTGCCCCGACATCTCGAAGATGCGGGCGCTGGGCTGGTCGCCGCAGGTGGCCCTCGACGACGGTCTGGCGCGCACCGTGGCGTGGTACCGCGAGCACCGAAATGACGTGCCCGCAAACGACCTGATGTAGCCCGGGCACAATAGCGGGTATGAGGGCGCGCATCCTGGCACTTGTCGTCATCGCTGGGCTGCTGCTGACGGGGCTCGCGGCGCTGGTCTACAGCCTCACGCGCCCCGAACCCGAAGCCGTTCAGGCCAAGCCGTCGGCGCAGTTGCCGATGGTGGACAAGGCGTCGCTGGAGCGCGCGATCCACGACGCCTTCACGAGCCAGCCGCCGCAGGCGGTGATCTGCGAGCGCGGCCTCATCGCGAAGGTCGGGCAGAGCACGCGGTGCGACGTCACGATGTCACCGGCCTACGGCATCCAGCCGACCATCACGGTGTCCGGGGTCGAGGGCGGCAAGGTCAGCTATTCGATGACCCCGGCGGTCTCCAAGACGCAGTTGGAGGCGGCCGTGGCGGACATGGTGACCCGCACCCGCAAGGCGGCCCCGGACTCGGTGACGTGCCTGTCGGGACTGGAGGGCAAGCAGGGCGCGGTGGCGCTGTGCGACATCACCGACGACGGGTTCACCAGCCGGCGCACCGCCCTGGTGAGCGAAGTGTCCGGGCTCGCAATGAATTACGGCCTGACGCCCGTGCTGGAGAAGTCCGTGGCCGAGAGCTCCCTCGCCTCGCAACTGGGCCAGAGCCCGAACACCGTCACGTGCGCCGGCGATGTGGACAGCAAGGTCGGGGCGACGCAGCGCTGCACCGCGGTCGTCGGCGGCCAGAACCGGGCCTACACCCTGACGGTCACCGACGTCGCCGACGGCAAGGTGTCGTTCAGCTACAAGCCGGCCAACTGACCAGACCCATCCGCCGGCCGGTTGGCGCCGAATCCCACTGAGACCGAATCAACTCGGAGGTTTGATGGGAATCGAGTACAGCAGCGTGGTCGACGCGCCACGCGACGACGTGTTCGCCTGGCACGCGCGGCCGGGGGCCATCCACCGGATGCTGCCGCCGTGGCAGCCCATGAGCGTGGTTGCCGAAGCGGCGTCGCTGGCCGACGGGCGCGCCGTGCTCGGCCTGCCCGGCGGGTTGCGCTGGAGCGCACAGCACAATCCCGCCGACTATGCGCCGCCCGCACGGTTCGTCGATGAGTTGAGCCGCGACGGATTGCGTTCGCTGCCAACACAGTTGATCGGGCACTGGCGGCACGAACACTGCTTCGACGCCGTCGGCGACGGGCGCACCCGGGTCACCGACCGTGTCGATGCGCCGGTCCCCGGGCACCTCCTCGAGCCGACGTTCCGCTACCGCCATCGCCAGCTGAGCGACGACCTGGCCGCCCACCGGTGGGCGCGCGAGCACGGCGAGCGTCCCGGCTCGGTGGCGGTGACCGGGGCATCAGGCCTGATCGGCAGCGCCCTGACCGCCTTCCTGTCGACCGGTGGTTGCCGCGTCATCAGGCTGGTGCGCCGCGAACCGCGCGACGACACCGAGCGTCGCTGGGATCCCGAATCACCCGCCGATGACCTGCTCGACGGCATCGACGCCGTGGTGCACCTGGCGGGCGCATCGATTGCCGGCCGGTTCACCGACGCGCACAAGAAAGCGGTGCGCGGCAGCCGGATCGAGCCGACCCGCCGGCTGGCCGAGTGCGCCGCAGGAGCGACGGACGGGCCGTCGGTCTTCGTCAGCGCGTCGGCCGTCGGCTGGTACGGGGACGACCGGGCCGACGAGCGCCTCGACGAATCGGCGCAACCGGGCGACGGGTTCCTGGCCGACGTCGTCGCCGACTGGGAAGCGGCGACGGCGCCGGCAACCGCGGCCGGACTGCGCGTCGTCAACGTGCGTACCGGGATCGTGCAGACGCCGCGCGGCGGCACGCTGCAACTGATGCGGCCGCTGTTCGCCGCCGGTCTCGGCGGACCGCTCGGCAACGGGCGGCAGTGGCTGTCGTGGATCGACATCGACGACCTGATCGATGTGTACCACCGCGCCCTCGTCGACGCCGGGCTGTCCGGTCCGGTGAATGCCGTTGCCCCGCAACCGGTCCGCAACGCGGACTACACGCGGACCCTGGCCGGGGTGCTGCACCGTCCGGCCGTGCTGCCCGTGCCCGCCCTTGGACCGGCGCTGCTGCTCGGCCGGCAGGGGGCGCGCGAGCTGGCCATGGCCAGTCAGCGCGTCGTACCCGGCCGGCTCATCGACGCCGGGCACCGCTTCCGGCGCCCGGATCTCGAACAGTGCCTGCGGCACCAGCTGGGAAAGGCGGCCCGATGATCGACGCGCAACGTCAGTTGGTGGTGGCCGCGCCTGCGGACGCCGTCTTCGCGTATCTGGCGGACTTCACCACCACGACGCAGTGGGACCCCGGCACCGTGCACACCGAACGCATCGCCGGCGACGGCGGCGTGGGGACCCGCTACGCGAACACGTCGCGCTTCGCCGGTCGCACGTCGGAGATCATGTACGAAGTCACCAGCCTGACGCCGGGGCAGTCGATCGAACTGCGCGGCGTCAACCAGTACCTGATCGCGCGCGACACCATCACGGTGGTGCCGCACGTGGACGGTACCCAGGTCACCTACCGGATCAGGTTCGCGTTCCAGGGGTGGCTGCGGTGGCTCGAGCCCGTGCTGCAACTCGCGGTGGCGCACCTCCTCGACGACGGGGCGCGCGGGCTCCGCCGCGAACTCGCCCGAATCTGATTGCGCGACAAGCCCTCACAAACCGATGGCAGCGGCGCAGTACTGCCACACCTGCCGCACCCGGGCGTCGTCGTCTCGGGTGGGCAAGTAGTGCGTGGGACGGATGCGGCGGTCGTGCCAGAACTGTCCGGAGACCGGGGCGGGTTCGGTGGCGGTCAACCAGACCGCGGTGTCGGCGGCCTGCTCGGACGTCCGCAGGATCGGGCGCGTCAGGCGGCGGAACCCGGGCAGTGACTGCGCGACGCCCGGGGTATCGGCCCAACCGGGATGCATGGCGGCCACCATCAATTCGGGCCAGCGCCGCGCCAGCAGCGGCGTCAACGCGACCTGGACGCGTTTACTGCGCGCGTACGCCGTGGCGCCGCGGTAATGCCCGCGCCGGTACTCGATGTCGTCGACGGGAAGCGACTGGGTGTACATGCCGCCCGAGGACATCAGGACCACCCGCGGGTCGGGCGCCGCGGTGAGCGCCGGCAGCAGAAGCTCCGTCAGCAACACCGGGCCCAAGACGTGGGTTGCCAGCGAAAGCTCGTGTCCCTCCGCGCTTTCCGTCCGCTCCTCGGGCATCACTCCGGCGTTGTGGATCACGGCGTCCAGCCGTGGCCGCCGGGAGAGCAGGTCCGCGGCGAACGACCGGACGGCGGCCAGGTGCGATACGTCGCACACCTCCACCGCCACCTCGGCTCCCGGTACGACGGCGAGTACGTCGCGCCGGGCGGCCTCGCCGCGGGCCCGGTCGCGCACCGTCATCAGCACTGTCGCCCCGAGCGCCGCGAGTTCGGTGGCGATGGCCTTGCCGATACCGGAATTCGCCCCGGTGACCAGCACGGTGCGGCCGGCGAGTGCCTCGGCCGGCAGCGCGGGCGTCTGCCAGAACTGTTGCCGCACAGCCAGACCCACGCGGGAGTAGCCGAGCACGACGGTGCTGTCCAGCAGATCGTCGAAGAAGGCGCCGACCATGGTCATCAGGTCAGGGAGACGACGACGACCGGATTGCTCGTCGGCTGGCTGGACCCGGAGCCCGGCTCGACCGTCACGGCCACCTTGGCGGCCGCGTCCAGTGCCGGTATCACCTCGCCGCCGGGCGGTGGCATGGTGTCCGCGCTCATGGTGCCGGCGGACCGCGGCGCACCCGACGCCGGGATGAACCACATCTGGTAGACGTGGCCCGCCGGTGGCGCAGGCACATTCGCCATGGCCACCACCACGGCATTCGCCTGCTGCGACGCACTGAGCGTGATGGTGCCCCCGGCGACCGGCGCGGAATACGTGCGGATGTCCGGGTTGGCCAGCACCTGCGACACCGTCGGCTGTCCCGGGTGCTCGGTGAAGCGGTTGGCGACCACCGTCGTGCCGATGACGATCGCGCAGATCACCGCGGCCGCCGCCGCGAGCCGGACGATCATTCGGCGTCGCCGGGTTCGCCTGAGCGCCAACTCATCCGAAGTGCGCTCGGCCGACTGGATGCCGATGGCCTGCAGGATGCGCGCGCGCAGTTCGGCCGGCGGCGTCAGGGTGTCTCCCGCGGTCAGCAGTGCCATGGTCTCCTGGGTGTCGCCGACGATCCGGGCGAATGCCTGCGCGGTGTGCGGCGCGGCGACGCCGAGGCGGCCGGCGATGTCCGAGCGTTCGGCCTCGGACACCGCATCGAGTGCGTATACGTACGCCAGGTCGAGCAGTTGCTGTTCGTCGTCGGTGTAGCTGTCAGGCATCGGTGCCCACCCCCAAGCAGTTCTTCAGGCGGATCAGGCCGTCCCGGATACGGGCCTTGATGGTGGGGAGGGTGACGGCGAGGTGCTCGGCGACCTCCCGATAGGTGTGGCCGCTGTAGTACGCCAGGCCGATGGCTTCGCGCTGGACGGCGGTCAGTCCGTCGAGGCAGTCGGTGACCTCCTGCTCGTCGAGTCGCTGTCCCACCTCGTCGGCGACGGTGTCGTGCTCGCGGCCGAGGTTCGAGGCGCCGTACGCGTGGTTGCGGTCGGCCGCGGACTGTTCGGAGCGGACCCGGTCGATACTGCGGCGGTGGGTCAATGTCATGAGCCAGCCGATCGGACTGGCCAGCGCCGGGTCGTATTGCCGTGCCGCCGAGGACCACACCTGGAGGAACACCTCCTGCACGACGTCCTCGGCCAGGGTCCGGTCCCGCACGACGCGATAGGCGAGGCCGAACACCCGTGGCGAGGTCAGATCGTAGAACTCGGCGAACGCCGCCCTGTCGCCGTCGGCGATCGCGGTGAGCAGAGCTGCGCGGTCCGGCTCGCCCTCCATGCGGGAATCGTCGCACGGCGGCGCGGGAACCGGGGCGATCTGGCGCAACCCGTCGGGTCCGGGCGGCGTGCTCACGATCGAGCCTTCGGACGCAGGACCAGTTGGTGCAGGTCCAGGTAGCCCGAGGCGAAGCCCGCCTCGGAGTAAGCGAGGTAGAAGCGCCACATCCGCCGGAAGATGCGGTCGAATCCCAGGGCATCGGCGCCGGCGCTGTTCGCGGTGAAGCGTTGCAGCCACAGTCGCAGGGTGTGGGCGTAATGCGGTCCGAACGAATGCCGGTCGGTGATACGCAGTGCGGTGTGCGCGCTGATCGACTTCTCGACGAGCTTGACCGACGGCAGGAATCCGCCCGGGAAGATGTACTTGTGCACCCAGGTGTAGGTGTCGCGGGACGCCAGCATGCGCTTGTGCGGCATGGTGATCAGCTGCAGTCCGACCCGGCCGTCGACATCGAGGAGGCGCTCCAGCGTGCGTAGATAGGCCGGCAGGTAGCGATACCCGACGGCCTCGATCATCTCGACGGAGATGATCGCGTCGTACTTCCCGGTGATGTCGCGGTAGTCGCACAGCTCGACGGTGATGCGGTCGGCCAGCCCGGCGGCGGCGATGCGCTCGCGCGCCAGCAGCTGCTGCTCGCGCGACAGGGTGACGGTGTGGACGTGCGCGCCGCGCTGCGCGGCACGGATGGCCAATTCGCCCCAGCCGGTGCCGATTTCGAGCAGCCGCGTGCCGGCGCCGACGCCGGTGGCATCCAGCAGCCGGTCGATCTTGCGGTGCTGCGCGGCCGCCAGGTCGCGCCATGACGGCGGCGGATCGAGCGTGTCGAACAGCGCGCACGAATAGGTCAGCGTCGGATCGAGGAACATGCTGAAGAACTCGTTCGACAGGTCGTAGTGATGGGCGATGTTCGCACGCGTATCCGCTTGCGCCCCATGGTGGTTGCGTGGTGTGCGCGGCAGGAGCACGGAACGCAGTCCCTGGAAGGCCGCCGGCACGATCGTGTCGATGCGCGATGCCAGCGCGGTCAGCACGGCGGTGAGCTCGGGCGCGGACCAGTCACCGACCATGTACGCCTCCCCGAAGCCGATCAGGCCACTGTTCGCGACGCGGCCGAAGAAATCGTCGGGGCGGTGCAACAACATTCGCGGTGCGGCCGGATCATCGGCGCCGGCCGCGCCCTGGACGGTGCCGTCCGGATACTCCACCCGCACCGGCAGGTCCCGTACCGCGGCCCGGAACAAGGCCCGCGTGACGGGCGTACCCAGCCGGGTACGCAGACTGCTTGGCACCTGCGCGATTTCGGTCCACCTGGCCGGCAGGAACGGATCGTACGCGGCGGCACCGTCATGGAGTTGATTCGTCATAGGGCGGCCTCCTGGGGGCGGGGGTGCAGTTGCAGGCCGCGCGCCCAGAGGCGCACGCCCTGCCAGCGGATGCGTGCGAGAACCAGCAGCGGCGCCAGCGGCGCTGCCAGTGCGGTGGTCAAAACGGTTGCGGGACGGGCGGGGTGGACGGATCCGGTCCAGGTGGCGGTCATGACCACCCCGCCGGACGCGTCGAGCAGGGTGACCGCCACGTTGAGCCGGCCCCGCGCCGGTTCCGGGATGCGCAGCACGTATCGGCCACTGACCGGGTTGAACGGCGAGACGTAGAACACCTTCGGCACGACCACCGTGCCGCGATGATCGGTGTGCAGCAGGTAGCGGTGGCGTCCGCCGTAGGTGTTGTGCACCTCGGCGATGGCACAGACCAGTGCGCCGGCGGCGTCATGGCACCAGTAGACGGTCAAGGGGTTGAACACGAAGCCGAAGACCCTGGCATTGGCCAGCATTCGGATGGCACCGCCACCGAGGTCGATGCCGTGTTCGCCGAGATAGGCGTCGATGTTCTCGCGCAGCGTGCGCCGCGGATCGCCGGCATGGTCGGCGGCGTGGAAGCCGGCCAGCGGCCGCAGCAGGCGGGGAAACTCGGGCACGGCGTCGAGGTCGACCAGCCAGCTGTAGCTGCGGTAGGTGAACGCGTGCGGCACCGGAACGGTCCGCCTGTGGTGGATGCTGGTTCGCACGATCTGTGGTGGGCTCATGCCACGTTCCCCGCCGGGCGCAGCAGGGGCGGCACGGGACCGCTCCAGCTGCCACCGAGACGTTCCGCCGCGGCGACGCCGGACACCGCACCGTCTTCGTGAAAGCCCCAGCCGTGATACGCGCCGGCGAACGCCAACCGGTGATCGCCGAGCGTGTGCAGCCGCTGTTGCGCGGCGCGGAACTCGGGGGAGTACTGCGGATGGTCGTAGAGCATGGTCGCGATGACCTGGCCCGGGTCGACCCGACCGCCGCCGCCCAGCGTCACCACGAACCGCCGGTCGGTGCTCGCGTCGAGTCGCTGTAGCCGGTTGAGGTCGTAACTGACCAGGACGTCGCCGGCTTGGACGGTGCACGACGGCATCCGGTAGTTCCACGATGCACGGGCGCCCCGGCGACGCGGCAGCAGCGACGTATCGGTGTGCAGCACAGTGTGATTGATCGAGTACCGCAGGGCGCCGAGGATGTCGACCTCGTCGGCCGACGGCCGGTCCAGGATCGAGAGGGCCTGATTCGGATGCGTCGCGATGACCGCCGCGTCGAACGGTTCGACCCGGTCCGCGTCGTCACGCACCAGCACCCCGTCGGTGGTCCGGGTGACGGTGCGGACGGGTACGCCGGCGCGTACCGACGGCAGGCGCGTGGTGATCGCCTCGACGTACCGTGCCGAGCCCCCGGTCACCGTCCGCCACGTCGGTGACCCGAACACCGTCAGCATCCCGTGGTGGTCGAGGAACGCCAGCAGGTAGCCGACGGGGTAGTCGAGCGCGACGTCCGGCGGGCACGACCAGACCGCAGCGACCAGCGGGACCATGAAATGCGCGACGAAGTAGCGGGAAAACCCTGCGGCCCCGAGGAATTCGCCGAGGGTTCGGCCGTCTGCCACGTCGCGCGCCAGTTCGGCGCGGGCGAGCCGGTGGAAGCGCGTCACCTCGGCGAGCAGGCGCAGATAGCGCGGTGAGAGCACCGCGCCCGGCGTGGCGAACAGGCCTGTCAGCCCCTTCGCGCCGGCGTACTCCAGGCCGCACCCTTCGCAGCAGACCGACATCGACATGTCGGATTCCTGGGTCCGGACACCGAGTTCGGCGAACAGCCGCAGCAGCGTGGGATAGGTGCGGTCGTTGTGCACGATGAAGCCGGAGTCGACGCCGACGACATCGGTGCTGCCGCGACGGGCCGCCAGTTCATGGGTGTGGGCGTGGCCACCGCATCGCGGTTGCGCCTCGAAGAGGGTGACTTCCGCGTCGCGGGCGAGCACCCACGCCGCGGTGAGCCCCGATATGCCGCTGCCGACCACTGCTATCCGCCGCACCGTGCCGTCCTTCCTGGTTTGTCACCAGGAGTTCGGTGCGGGATGCGGTGCGGATAGGTGGATTCGGGAAAAACCTACTGGGGCCGGTTGGCGGCCCACAGGTCCGCGACGGACACGCCGAGGCGGGCCAGCATACGGCGGAGCAGGGGCAGGCTCAGGCCGATGACGTTGGAGGGGTCGCCCTCGATGCCGTCGATGAACCAGCTGCCCAGGCCGTCGAGGGTGAAAGCGCCTGCCACCCAGAGGGGTTCGCCGGTGCCGATGTAGGCATCCAGGTCGGTGGTGCCGGGCTCGCCGAAACGCACTGTGGTGGAGCCGAGTTCGCTGACCTGAGCGGTGACGGCGCCGTCGCTCAGGCGCAGGACGCTGTGGCCGGTGTGCAGGACGGCGCTGCGGCCGGCCATCGAGAGCCATTGCCGCCGGGCCACCTCGGGGGCGCCCGGCTTGCCGGTCAGCCGGCCGTCGAACTCGAGCATCGAATCACAGCCGATGACAACGCAATCCGATGACAGGGTCGCGTCGAGTGATTCGGCGACCCGCTGCGCCTTGGCTGTCGCCAGGGCACGTACGACGTCGCCGGGGCCGGCGTCGCCGAGAGACGCGATGATCGCGTCCTCGTCGACGTCGGATACCAGCACGACCGGTTCCACACCGGCCTTGCGCAGCACACTGAGCCGGCCCGCGGAGGCCGAGCCCAGGACCACCCGGGTCATCGCCGGATGAAGGTGCGCTCCACCAGGGTCACCAGCTGCCAGCTGGTGTACGCGTACCGCAGCTTGGAGACGGGGTGGCCCCAGTCGTTGCGGTCACCGGCCTCGGGGGCACCGCCGCCGCCCGAGGCGCCGGCCAGCACCGTCACCAGCGCAGCGAGCTCCTCGTCGGACGGGTTGCCTTTGACGACCTGGAACAGCGGAGCCACCGGGGCCTGCGTCTCGGTCTCGTCGACCACAGATTCGGCGCTCACAGGGGGATGTTCCCGTGCTTCTTCGGCGGCGTCTGAACGACCTTGCGCTCCAGCAGACGCAGCGAGTTGGCGATGTAGCCGCGGGTGTGCGACGGCGGGATGACCGCGTCGACGTAGCCACGCTCGGCCGCGACGTACGGGTTCACCAGGGTGTCCTCGTATTCCTGCTGCAGCTGCAGGCGCAGGGCATCGACGTCCTCGCCGTTGGCTGCGGCGGCCTTGAGCTCCTGGCGGTAGACGAAGCCGACCGCGCCGGAGGCGCCCATGACGGCGATCTGGGCCGTCGGCCACGCGAGGTTGACGTCGCAACCCATGTCCTTGGAACCCATGACGCAGTAGGCGCCGCCGTAGGCCTTACGGGTGATGACGGTGATCTTGGCGACGGTGGCCTCACCGTAGGCGTACAGCAGCTTGGCGCCGCGGCGGATGATGCCGTTGTACTCCTGCTCGGTGCCCGGCAGGAAGCCCGGGACGTCCACCAGCATGATGATCGGGATGTTGAAGGCGTCGCAGGTGCGGATGAACCGCGCGGCCTTCTCGGAGGCGTTGATGTCCAGGCAGCCGGCGAACTGGGTCGGCTGGTTGGCCACGATGCCGACCGGGCGGCCGTCGATGCGGCCGAAGCCGATGACGATGTTCTGCGCGTAGCCGGGCTGGATCTCCAGGAACTCGTCGTCGTCGAGGATGCGCGAGATGACCTCGTGCATGTCGTACGGCTGGTTCGGCGAATCCGGGATCAGGGTGTCGAGCTCGAGGTCCTCTTCGGTGAGGTTGTCCTCGACGGCACCCGGGTGCGGCGGCGCGGGCAGGCGCGGCGGCTCGGCGTAGTTGTTCGGGGGCAGGTAGCTCAGCAGGTCGCGGACGTAGTCCAGGGCATCCTGCTCGCCCGAGGCGACGTAGTGCACGGTGCCGGACTTGGCCTCGTGGGTGTGGGCGCCGCCCAGCTCCTCCATGGTGACTTCTTCACCGGTGACGGTCTTGATGACGTCCGGTCCGGTGATGAACATCTGGCTGGTCTGGTCGACCATGATGATGAAGTCGGTGAGCGCGGGCGAGTACACGTGGCCACCGGCCGCGGCACCCATGATGAGCGAAATCTGGGGGATGACACCCGACGCCAGGATGTTGTTGCGGAAGATGCGGCTGTACAGACCGAGCGAGACCACACCCTCCTGGATGCGGGCGCCGGCGCCGTCGTTGATGCCGATCAGCGGGCGGCCGGTCTTGATGGCCAGCTCCTGGACCTTGACGATCTTCTCGCCGTAGACCTCACCGAGGCTGCCGCCGAAGACGGTGGCGTCCTGGCTGAAGATGCAGACCTCGCGGCCGTCGATGGTGCCGTAGCCGGTGACCACACCGTCGCCGAGCGGGTGCTTGTCGGCCAGGCCGAAGTTGGTGCTGCGGTGCTTGGCCAGCGCGTCGAGTTCGACGAACGAGCCCTCGTCCAGCAGCGCCAGGATGCGCTCGCGGGCGGTGAGCTTGCCCTTCTGGTGGACCTTCTCCACCGCGGCCTCGCCGACGGGGTGCAGGGTCTCTTCGGTACGCCTACGCAGGTCTTCCAGCTTGCCTGCGGTGGTGTGGATGTCGATCGCCTTGTCCACCGGTGGCTCGGTCACGCTCGTCATGGCGACGATGTTAACGGTTCTCTAAGAAAGTTGTGAAGGTGGGGTGCTCTCTCGGCGGGTCACGCCGGTTTGCGCAGGACCACGGCCGCGAAACTCGTGAGTGCGGGCACCGGGTGCTTAAGAAGGAAACGGCTCTTCGCGCGCTCGAGGGCATCGAGCGGAGGCAGCACACGGTAGTAGCCGTGGCCGTAGGCGCCGGACCACGATTCGACCTGGAAACCGACGCTCTCGTAGCGCTTGATGGCCTTCTGGGTGGGGCCGGTGGTCCAGCGGTAGTAGGCCGGGAACTTCTCGTGGTGCGGGTTCTGCAACCGCCCGGGCTGCAGCTTGCTGATGACGGTGCGCGCCGCCTGCTCGGGGATGAGCAGGTTCACCACGAACGGGAACGCGAACAGCGTCGGGAAGAAATGCACCGAAAGTCCGCCTGGGCGAAGGAGTTTGAAGCAGTTCTCGTGGAACGTGCGGGCGTCGGGCAGGTGCTCGCACAGCATCTTGGAGAACACCAGGTCGTACGCGGCCAGCTCGTTGTCGATCGGTTTGCACAGATCGGCGACGCGGGTGTGCACGCGGCTGTTGGCCTTGGCGAGTTCGGTGGCGGAGATGTCGATGACGACGCGCTCGTCGGCGAAGCTCCAGTCGTCGCCGCCGATGATCGGGTTGGCGCCGCCACCGAGTTCGGCGACGGCCTTGACGCCTTCGCGCTCGGCCAGGGTGCGGACGGACTCGTCGTAGCCCTGCCAGAGGGTGTCCAGGTCCTTGTAATGGACATCCACGTGTGTACCGCTCATTTGCGCACCGTTCATAGATTTTTCCGCCCCCGCGGCTTGCACGACCTGCGTCAGCAGTTTGCTGGTAAGTCAATATACACTTCGCGCGCTGGTCCCGCCCGTAACTCGGGTTGAACAGCGTTCAGGCGGTGGCATTTGCTGAGCGGGCACTGAGCGCGGTCGCGACCCGGCGCCGCTCGGGCAGTGGGTAATGCCTGGTCGAAGCCGCGAGACCGGGTTGCCGTCGGGGGAGCGCGGCGCCGGGAAAGGCGGACCGATGGTACCGAATCGCGCTTAGCTGAGGGAGCGCGTGCGCACTGTCGGCAGTGCGTCCTGCGCAGGCGCGATGCATTTAGCTTGTCATTTGCGTAAGTTTGCGGTTCGATATGCGTGCCCGCTCTTTTCGGGTAGCTGACTCTACGACCGCGAAACGATCAGCAGATCGGCGCAAGGGGATATTCAACAGTGCATTCGACGCGCAAGTACGACGGAGTGGACGGGCCGAAGGTGGCCATCGCCCACGACTATCTGACCCAGTTCGGCGGCGCGGAAAAAGTTGTCCTGTCGATGACGAAGGCGTTCCCGGACGCCCCGCTCTACACGATGCTCTACGACCCCGAGCTGACCTACCCGGAGTTTGCCGACCTGGACATCCGGGTGTCGGCGCTCAACAAGGTGGGTCTGGCCCGCAAGTACCACCGGGCCGCGCTGCCCATCTATCCGCGCGTCGCCGAGTCCATGTACGTCGACGCCGACATCGTGCTGGCGAGCTGCAGCGGCTGGTCGCACGGTTTCCGCACCAACGGCAAGAAGCTCATCTACTGTTACAACCCGGCGCGCTGGCTGTACCAGACCGAGGCCTACCTCGGGGACCACGCGAACCCGATCAAGCGCCTGGGCCTCAAGCTCACCAAGAAGCGCCTGCTGGACTGGGACCGTCGGCAGGCGCTCGCGGCCGACAAGTACCTCGCGATCTCGACCATGATCAGCGGCTACGTCAAGAAGGCCTACGACATCGACGCCGAGGTGATGTTCGCGCCGGTGGCGATGTCGCGGTCGTACGCCGTCGAATCCGTCGAGGAGCTCGAGGACAAGGTCGACCTGAGCGATCCGGACGGCAGCTTCTACCTCGTCGTGTGCCGGCTGCTGCCGTACAAGAACGTCGACGTCATCGTGCGGGCTTTCGCGGGTAGTGACCGGCAGCTCGTGGTGGTCGGCAATGGGCCCGAAGCCGAGCGGCTCCGGTCGATGAAGACCGACAATGTGACCATGCTCCACAACCTGACCGACGGGCAGATGGCCTGGCTCTACAAGAACTGCCGAGCACTGATGTCATCGAGTTTCGAGGACTACGGCCTGACCCCCATCGAGGCGGGTGTCTGGGGCCGGCCGAGCGTCGCGCTGCGGTTCGGCGGCTTCCTCGACACCATCGACGAGGGCACCACCGGCCTGTATTTCGATGAACCACAACCGGATTCGGTGCGCGAGGCGCTGGACCGGTTCGAGTCGGCGACGTGGGACCAGGAGAAGATCAAACACCACGTCTCCCAGTTCACCGAGGACGCGTTCAGCGCTCGGCTGCATGAGGCAGTCGACAAGCTGGCCGGGTACTGATGGCGCCAGAAGCGGCGCCGGTCGCCACGCTGAAGGACTACCGCCTGGTGTACGTCGGTCCGGCGGACCACGAGACGGCGGTGGGTGACTACGCCGAGAACCTCACGCGGGCGCTGCGGCCCCATGTCGGCGAACTGGTCGAGCACCGCACGCTGGGACCGGGTTCCGACAGCGCGCGGGAAATCCTGGGGCACCGGCGCGCGGTCGCCGAGCTGGTGGCCGGCGGGAAGCCGGGCCGGGTGCTGGTGCATGCGGAGCTGGCGGCCGGTGCGGTGTCGGCGTTCTGGTCCATCGCGGGGTTGCGCGGCGTGCCGGTGACGGCGACGGTGCACGATCCGCCGCAGGGCATCTGGTGGCCGGGGCGCACGAAGTTCGTGGCGCGGCACAAGCTGGTGATGCACGGCCTGCACTACCCGCTGCGTCCGGTGTCGCGGATGCTCGAGGGCATGGTCAACGGGGACCGGACGTTGTTCGCCCTCAGCCAGATCGGCGCGCAGTCCATTCGCGATGTGTACCCGAACACCGATGTGGCGTATGCCCCTTACCTCGTGTGCGAGCGGCCCCGGGTGCGCCCGGTGATCGAGCGGCCGAAGGCCGTGGGTTTCTTCGGGCATGTGTACCGGGGCAAGGGATTCGAGCAGATCGCGCGCATTCGCCGGGAGCTGCCCGACGACATCGTGATCCGGGTGGCGGGCCGGGGGACCGAAGCGCTGCCCGGTGGCCCGGGGGTGGAGATCGTGGGCGCCGTCGACGGTGATGCCGAGGATGCGTTCTTCGATTCGGTGCGCGCCGTGGTGATTCCGTACGGCAAGCGCCACTTCTACGCCGAGACCTATCCCGCCTCGTCGGTCGCGGCCCACGCCATGGCCTACCGCACCCCGGTGGTGTGCACCGACTACGGCTCTCTGGCCGAGTTCGGCACCGAGACCGGCGCGGTCGTCGTGCCCATGGACTCCGACGACCCCAAGGCACTGCCGGCCGGGTTCTCGGCGGCCATCGCGGCCTTGCTCAACGACGAGACGCGGCTCAAGGAACTCGAGGCGAATGCCGACCGGACGCGCCAGGAGCGGTCGCCGGAGAACGTCGCCGCCGCCTACGCCGCAAAGTGGTCGGAGATGCTGACGCGCCAGGGCCGGCTGCACTGACGAGGCCGAAACACTGTGGTTAACTCGGAATCCGGGACGACGGGAGCGAAGAACGTGATTGGCGAGCCGGCAACGGCAGACCCGGCAGATGTGGCACGCAAGAAGGCGGCCGCACCGACTTTGAAATTGCCGCCGGATCCGGAATGGAAACTCGGCGAGGACGGCCGCGTCACCTACTACAAGATGCAGAGCATGGGCGTCGCCCGCAAGGCGCGCAACCGAATTGGCGAACTGCTGTTCAACATGTTCATCACGCACATCCCGTCGCACACCATCCGCCAGGGCTTCCTGCGGCTGTTCGGCGCGACCATCGGTGAGTGGTCGACCATCATGCGCGGCACCACGATCCTGGACATCGAATTCCTGACGATCGGCAACGGCACCACCATCGGCTTCCGCTGCCTGCTCGATGCGCGCGCCGGCCTGTGGATCGGCGACAACGTGACCATCGCCAGCGACGTCCACCTGCTCGGCGGTGGGCACGACATCAACCACCCGGACTTCCTGCCGATCCCGATCCCGACGGTGATCGAGGACTACGTCTGGATCGCGAGCCGGGCCATGGTGTTGCCCGCCCTGATCGGCCGCGGCGCCGTCGTCGCCGCGCAGGCGCTCGTGGTCAAGGACGTGGCCCCGCTCGACGTGGTCGGTGGCAACCCCGCCAAAGTGTTCGCCAAGCGTAATCCGGATGCATTGGGCTACAGCGCAAAGTACCGGCCGTTGTTCTGCTGATGCCGGTCGATCTACGCGAATACCGGTTGGTCTACATCGGTCCGGCCGAAGGCCAGACCGCGGTGGGCGACTACGCCGAGAACTTCGTCAACGCCGTGCGGCCGCTGTTCGGTGAGGTCGTGCAACGCCGCACCCTCGGCCCGGGGGCCGAGACGGTGGCCCAGGTACGAGGCCACCGGCGCGCGGTCGCCGAGCTGGTGGCCTCCGGCAAGCCGGGCCGGGTCTTGGTGCATGCCGAGCTGGCGGCCGGTGCGGTGTCGGCGTTCTGGTCCATCGCGGGGTTGCGCGGCGTGCCGGTGACGGCGACGGTGCACGATCCGCCGCAGGGCATCTGGTGGCCGGCGCGGACCCGGTTCGTGGCGCAGCACCGGCTCGTCATGCACGGCCTGCACTACCCGCTGCGCCCGCTGTCGCGGCGAATCGAGGGCATCGTCAACGGAGACCGGACGATGGTCGCGCTGAGCCGGATCGGCGCGGACTCCATCAAGGCCATCTACCCCGGCACCACGGTCGCCGCCGTGCCGCACATCATCTCCGAACGACCGCGGCTGCGCCCGCTCACCGAGCGGCCCAAGGCCGTCGGTTTCTTCGGACATGTATACCGCGGCAAGGGTTTCGAGCAGATCGCCCGCATCCGCCGGGAGCTGCCCGACGACATCGTCATCCGGGTGGCGGGCCGGGGAACCGAGGCACTGACCGGTGGCCCGGGCGTGGAGATCGTCGGCCCCGTCGACGGGCCGGCCGAGGACGCGTTCTTCGATTCGGTACGGGCCGTGGTGATTCCGTACGGCAAGCGCCACTTCTACGCCGAGACCTACCCGGCGTCCGGTTCGGTCGCCCACGCGATGGCGTACCGCACCCCCGTCGTCTGCACCGACTACGGCGCCCTGGCCGAACTGGACGAGCGCGCCGGCGCACTCGTCGTCCGCATCGGCGACCAGAACCCCGAACAGGTGGCGTCGTCGTTGGCGAAGGCCATCGTGTCCCTCGTCGACGACGATGAGCGACTGGCCGAGTTCGGCCGGCACGTCGAGGCCTACCGCGAGGCCTGCTCCGGGCCGCGGACGGCCGAGGCGTTCGGCCGCGTGTGGACCGACATGTTGGCCCGAGCATCTGTGAGCGTGTGACCTGACTGCCCCCGAAGCGCCCACCCGCAATGTGGCGAAGACGCTCATCTCGCTGATCTGGATCTACGGCGGTCGCGGGGTCGGCCTGCTGTGGACGCTGATCCTCGTGCAGCGCCTCGGCGTCTCCGAATACGGCCTGTACGCCATGGCGACGGTGCTCAACGGCATCGTCGGCAACACCGTCGACAACTCCTTCGCGGTCCGGGCCATCCGGGAATCCGAGGAGCACTTCCTGCGTGAGCGCACCATGCGCTATCTCGTCGCAGTGGGGCTGGTCGCCACCGGCGCGGTCACGTTCGACGTCAACTACGTCATCGGCTTCGGTCTGATGGTGGCCGGCGGCGAGATCGCCCTCAACGTCGTCAAGAGTCAGTCCGCGCGAGATGGCCACCCGGACAAGGTGTATCGGCTCGACACCGCGCGGCAGTTCTCCAGCGCCGGCATCGGCGCGGTGTACCTGTACACCTCGGCGCACCCGACGCTCACCCACGCCTCGCTGCTGTACTGCACGCCCTACGTGCTGATCCTGCTGGTCGGGGCCAAGCTGGCCATCGGCCACCGGCCCGCACCACCCGGGCCGCCGCGGTTGATCGCGGCGCTGACCGGCGAAATGCTCGGCACCACGCTGTATCTCGGCGGTGACGTGCTGCTGCTCGGCACCCTGGTGGACACCACGGCAGCGGGCTACTACCAGCTCGCGTGGGTCGTCGCGGCCGCGGTGGCGGCCGCCGGCCAGTCCTTCGGCATGACCTATCACGAGCCGCTGCGGGAGAGCGGCGGTGACCTGTCCGCCGCCCCACCGCTGCGCAACATCCTGCGGATGGCGGCACTCGGCGGCTCGCTGCTGCTGATCATCGGTGGCTGCCTGTTCGCCTTCGGGGCACCGACCCAGCTCGCCACGACCATGATGATCATGGGCGGCTTCGCCGCGCTGCGTATCTGCATCTTCGTGCTGCAGGTGATCCTCTACACCCAGCGGCGCGACGTCTTCCGGCTCACCATCGCCGTCGGCCTGGTGCCGGTGAAACTCGGCATGGTCGCCGCCCTCGCGACACTGACACCGCTCGGCGCGGTGGGCGCGGCCATCGCGGCCACCGTCGCCGACGCGATCATGCTCGCCGGGTTCACGTGGGCGGTCTACCGGCCGCGCGAGGTGGTGGAGTCATGACCACACCGAAGACCGCGTTCATCCTGTCGAAAGACCCGGTGCTCGAACACACCGGTGACGTCGCACTGGCCCGCATGCTCATGCAGCTGGCCGCCGACTCGTCCGAGGTGTCGGCCATCGCGCTGTCACCCCGACCGGGCACCGTCACTGCCGACCTGATTCCCGGTGGCCTGCCGCTCGAGCGGGTCCACAAGCCGGCCGTGCGTCCGCACCGGCTGCTCATCGACTCCCTGCGGCGCCGGCGCAGCCTGGTGCATGTCCGATTCGACACCGACGAACTGGTCCGGGCGATCGATCGCAGCGACGCCGACGTGTTCGTCGCCGAACACAGCTACATGGCCGAATCGTTCTTCCGCAGCACGCATTTCGGGAAGAAGCGATTCGTCGTCAACACCAACGTGAGCGAGTCGCTGGTCTGGCGGGCGTCGCGCGGCGCGCTCGGCCGCGTCGAGGAACCGCGCCTGGTCCGCGACGAGCTGCGCGTCGCGCGCGCGGCCGACGCCGTCAGCACCTACGACGCCGAGGAAGCCGAGTACTACCGCGACAACGGCGTCGCCGATGCCCGGTTCATGGACATCACGATGCCGCCCGGTACGCAGGTCGACGTCGCGACCTCCCCGCCGCGGCTGGTGTTCATGGGCACCCGCGACTGGCCGCCCAACCAGGAGGGGTTCCTGCGGGCTCTCGAACTGTGGCCGCGGATCTCCGCCGGGATCCCCGGCGCCGAACTGTGCATCATCGGGGCCAAGAAACCTGGTGCGGCCGACCCGGTCTATCCCGACGGGGTCCGCGACCTCGGATTCGTCGACGACCTCGGGGCGTTCCTGGGCACGTGCCGTGCCCTGATCGCGCCGATCCGCACCGGCGGGGGAGTCCGGGTCAAGCTGCTCGACACCATCCGGATCGGGCTGCCTGCCGTCGCCACCACGGCGGCCATCGGATCACTCGGGCCGATCTTCGGGTTGCGACCCCTGGACGACGATGCGGCGTTCATCGCCGAGTGCCGGCGGCTGCTCACCGACGTGCCGGCCGCCGTCGACCTGGGAAACCAGCTGTTCGAGATCAACCGGCAGCGGTGGCAGGACCGGTTGCCGCACCGGGCGGTGGCCGACCTGCTGCGCGGCGACGGTCAGGTGTAGTAGACCTTCACGCCGACCCACGGTGCCCAGACCATGTAACCGTGCTGGAAGTCGACGCGGTTGGAGCCGTTGACGTAGCGCTCGTCGCTGGTGGCCAACCCCAGCTGCGGTTTCCAGGCCTGCGCGAAAGCGCTCGAGGCCCAGTGGGCACCGGTCTCGGGCGACCACCACACGCGGAACACCTGGCCGCCGGAGAAGTCCTGGTAGCCATCGGCAAAGACGCTCGAAGGCACCGAGTTCCGCTGCATCGCGATGTCGGCCACCGGGCGCGGTGACGACACGTAGCCGCTCGGCAGCTCGTAGATGGTGTTGACCGTGCGGACCTGCGCCCACACCGTCTTGGTTGCCTTGAACACCGGGCTCAGGACCGAGCCGTGCGCCGGGTCGGTGATCTGCGAAAAGCGCAGGAACTCCGGCGATTTGGGTACGCCGGCGGCGATGGTCGCCGCCAGGTCGGCGGCCGCGGGCTTCGGGGTCCAGTCGCTGCGGTAGAGCCCGACGGTGGCGTCGGCCTGGTTGCTCCCGGTCTTGCGGTCACGTGTGGTGTAGACCATCAGCGGGCCGGTGTACGGCATCTCCTGCCACTTGGTGTAGATGTCCTTGAGATACGCGGCCTGCGTGGTCTCGTTGACCACCGAGGTGGGCTCGCCGTATTCGGTGGCCCAGATCTTCTTCTCGTCGTCGCCGTTGTCGATCATCACCTGGCGCATCTGAAGCAATTGCAGGACAGGCGAATTCGCGATCAGCATGCCGTCGGAGAATTTCAGGTTGTAGTTGTACGGGTGGAACGACAGCGCGTCGAAGTTGCCCTTGGCGCCGGCGGCGTACATCCCGGCGATGAAGCGCACCGGGTTGATCGACCACGAGCCGAAGTCCACGACGGCGCCGACGACCCCACCGATCACCGTCGCGTCCGGGTCGACGGCCTTGATGCGCGGATAGGCCGACTTCAGCAGATCGGTGTAGCCCGCGGGATCGGGCGCGGGGCTGTAGAAGAACACCGCGTTCGGCTCGTTCCAGATCTCGTAGGCGGAGATCTTGCCCTTGTAACGCGTGGCCACCTTGGCCGTGAAGGCGCCGTAGGCGTCGGGGTCCGACGGCCGGCTGCTGAGCGGGAGGCCGCCCTGCGACATGGCCCAGGGCGGGGTCGCGTTGATGAACGCGATGATCGACATGTTCATGGCGGCGGCGGCATTCACCGTCTTGTCGACCAGGCTCCAGTCGAGCTGGCCGAGGATCGGCTCGACCCCGGCCCACGGGATCATCAACCGGATGGTGTTCACGCGGTTGTTGGCCATCAATGCCAATGTCCGGTTCACGTCATCCTGCGACAGGCCGTAGATGTCGGAGTCGGCGAAGCCGATGGTGGTCGGCAGGTTGACGACTTTGGCCCGCTCGGCGATCCTGACCCGCTCAGGGGTGTCCCCTGGGATGCCGGTCAAGACGATGAGGGCGCAGACCATGCTGCCGGCGATCGCCGATGCCATGCTCGAGAAACGGCGGGCGGATCGTCGGGGGCGCTTCCCGGGCATCGTGCAACCGCCCTTCACCTATGAAGTGCGTCGCGAGGCGCAAACGCGCACTCAGTGTGCAGCAGCCAAGGGCGTTTGCTGTGAATCTGCTTGGGCGTGTCGCAGTCTTACCTGTTCCTGCCGTTCTCGGTCTATATGCACCAGGAACGCCAGCAAAATGGAGAACTTGAGGGTGGCCGGGGGGATGCCGACCACGGGGTGATCGAGTTGGAGCGCGACAACACAGAATCCGATGTAGATGCCGCCATATCCGGCCCAGGCAAATGAATTCGAGCGAATCGCGCGGTAGCTCATGACGCAACCGATCACCATGATCGCAAAGAACGCCAGACCGGGGAAAATGCCGCCGCGGTAAATCGTCAGCAATGGCGCGTTCGACACATGGTTCAGCACGAACGCATAGTTTCCGTCCCGGAATTCGAGCCGGTTCCAGCCTTTTCCGAACAACCAGTAACCGGCCATGGTGTCGGGGAATTCACGGATGGCATCAATTCGGGAAGTGGAGCCGACATCGTCACTGCTGAACGAGTGCGCGAATCTGGTCCGCACTTCCGGTATCGCCGCCGCGGCTCCGATCGCGGCCACCATCGCGGCGATGGCCAAACCGCGGTCCCGGGACCGCATGGTGTGGAAGGCCAGCACCAGCACCGCCCCGCCGACGATGGTGAACATGCCGGCCCGGCTCAAGGTGAGCAGCAGCGCGACGAGGAAGATGCCGGTCACGACGATGCGCTGCCAGCCCGCCAGGACAACCAGGCCGACGGCGATCGACACCACCAGCGCGATGCCCTCGGCGTTGGGGTCCACCGACGTGCCGCCGAGTCGCATGGACCTTTCGGCACCGCCTTCGGCGAACGCGAAGCGCGTCGCGGTGTATTCCGCCGCGTAACCGAAGACCCGCAGATACCTGAACGAGGTCTGGTTGGGGTCGAATGCCACGATGTACAGGCCGAAGACCGCATTGGCCAGCGTCGCGTAGACGAATATGCGGCCGAACTTCTCCAGATGTTGCCCCGACAGACTGCTCAGTGCGATCGCGACCAAGGTGACCACCGACCACCGGACGATCTGGATGACGTCGCCCACGCCCACGCCGGTTACCGCGACCGACGCGATCGACGTGATCACGAGCGCGATGATCGCCCATTCCAGCGGATGAATCGGACGGGCCAGTCGCGGATGCACAAACAACGCGACCACCGCACCGAATGCGAACGGCAGATATAAGGGCACGTGAACGCCCGGGAAATATCCGAAAGGCAGTGCGCCGGTGACGACCGCCAATCCGTACAAGAACCACAGCGGATGCCGTAATCCGACATAGATGCCGACAACCAGTGCGGCAATAGCGACAATGCCCAACAGGGTGACCTGGCCAAAAGACGTCGCCAACCAGACCAGGCCCAAGATCACGGCCAGAATCCCGACCGATGATTTAAGATTGCCGAGTTGACCCAAACGGGCGTTCATGCCGACTATGTTCTCAGCTCGACCAGCTAAGCTCAAGCAGGTTGCCCGGACCCGTGGCGCGCCTGAATGGTCGGTCCGGTTCCCAGCCGCTAATCTGTGAGCCGTCGCATTGCTGAAATAAGGGGCACGACCTTGGAGATCAAAGAGTACCTGCGGATATTCGGCCGGTACTGGTGGGCGATCGTGGCGCTGACGGTTGTCGGAGGTGTCGCGGGCTGGTCGTGGTGGGAATTCGGTGATCGCGAATACCAGTCCAGCGCGACGCTTTTCGTGGCGACCCAGAACGGCACGTCGGTCACCGAGGCCTACCAGAACAACCTGTTCTCCCAGGACCGCGTGAACTCCTACGCCACCCTCGCCATGAGCGAGCAGGTGGCTGCCCGCGCGGTGGACCAGCTGAAGGCGACCATCTCGGCGGGCGAACTGCGGGCCAAGGTCACCGCCGTCCCGCTGCCGAAGACCGTGTTGCTGCAGGTGTCGGTCACCGACAAGGACCCGGGCCAGGCGCAGACCTACGCCAGCGCGGTGGCCGATCAGCTCGCCGGCCTGGTGGGGGAGCTGGAGACCTCCCGCCGTGGCGGCAGCCCCGCCGCGGGCGCCATCGTCGTGGACGAGGCCGGCTATCCGACCAAGCCCCTGGGCTATTCGATGGTCACCCGCATCGGGATGGGGCTGGCCGGTGGCCTCGTCCTCGGCCTGCTGGCGGCCATCGTGCTCGGCATCATCGACCGCCGCGTGCGCGGCCGCGACCGCGTGGCCGACGCCAGTGGTTCGCTGCTCATGGGCGCGCTGCCCGCGGACTCGGCCCGCAGCCATGCGCCGGTGGTCGACCTGACCGCCGAGGGTGCCTATCCGGAGGCGCTGCGCGAGCTCCGCAACAATTTGCGGTTCACCGTGCCGGCAAATCGTGATGAAGCCGCTCGGGTGATCGCGGTAGCCAGTCCGTCGCCGTCCGACGGGCGGACGACGGTGGCGATCGATCTGGCCGCCGTGCTGGCCGAGACCGGCAGAAGCGTGGTGCTGGTGGACGGTGACCTGCGCAACCCGGCGGTGGCGCAGCGCCTGGACCTGACCCCGGCGGCCCGTCAAGGCGCGGCCGACCGCGGCCTGAGCACCGTGCTGGTCGGCGAGAACACCGTCGCCGAGAGCCTGATCCCCGAGGTCTCCGTCGGTCAGCACCGGATCGCGGTGTTGCCCGCGGGCCCCGCGACCACGCGTCCGGGCGAGTTGTGGGCCGGCGACCATACCGAGAGCCTGTTCGCCGACCTGTCCGGCCAGTTCGACTACGTCGTCGTGGATACGCCGCCGCTGGGCAAGTACAACGACGGTGCCGTCGCCGCCGCACTGTCGGACGGGGCTCTGCTGGTCGGCCGCATCCGGCACACGACGAGCAATGCGCTCACGCGTGCCGTGCAGACCCTGAAGTCCGCCAACGCGGTACTGATCGGTTCGGTCGCCACCGACGAACCGGTCGAGTTCAAGCTTCACATCGGCGGGTCCGACGGCCCCAAGTCCGGTGGCGGCAAGAGCAAGAAGGCGGCGCCCAAGGCCGCCGCCAAGGCTGCATCGCAGCCCGAGGCCAAGACGGCGGCGCACCAGAAGCCGTGATGCGTCAGGTTGAGTTGCGGCGCACGGTACTGGCACTGGCTGCAGTGCTGGTCACCGTCGCTGCGTGCGGCCAGTCGGGTCCGGTGCCGCCACGGCCGGGTGACGACGTGCGTCCCACCCGGGACCTCACCCCGATGTTTCCGGGGGCCGAGGCACTCCCGCCGCCCGACCTCACCGACGACGGCCCGGGTTCCCTGGTCGAGCTGAAGCCCGTCAAAGGTGACCCCAGCTTCGACGAGGCCGGCGCCACCGCGGCACGCATCGTGTACCGGTCCACGAGCGGCGTGGACGGCCGTCCCATCCAGGTCAGCGGCCTGATCGCGGTGCCCCCGGGCCCGGCGCCCAAGGGCGGCTGGCCCATCATCTCGTTCGGGCACGACACCACCGGGCTGCTGCCCAAGTGCGCGCCGACCCTCGCGCCGCAATTCTGGGGCTACTCGACCGGGATGACGGTGTATCTGCGGCGCGGCTTCGCCATCGTCCTGTCCGACTACCAGGGGCTGGGCATCGACCCGGGCTCCAGTGCCCGGCAGCACTCCATCCTGGATGCGAACAGCCTGGGGAACAGCATCATCGACGCCGCCCGCGCGATCCATCGCGCCGCTCCGTCCACCAGCACCAACTGGGGTGCGCTGGGCGCCGGCGAAGGCGGCCTGGCCGCGTGGGCCGCGGCCGAACGCAACGGGACCTACGGCGCCGGCATGAACATGGTCGGCGCGGTGGCGGTCAACCCGATCGCGGATCTGGCGCCGCTCGCCGACCCGGACCGCACCGCCGCGCTGGCGACCGCCGATCAGTACCGGCTGCAGATCCGGGCGCTGCAGAGCCTGGAAACCATGCAGCCCGACTTCGACCTCGACGCGCACCGCTCGGCGAAACTCAAGGACCAGTGGGACCTGTTGGTCGACTGCGCACCGCGCGACGTCGCGGCCGCCCAACTGGCGCTGAATCAGTTGACTCCCAACGACTTCCAGGCCAAGGATGCGGCCGCTGCGGCAGACCTCAAGCGTCGCCTCGGTGCCGTCGCGTTGCCCAGTCCCGGTGCGGGCCCGAACGATCCGCCGGTGCTGGTGGCGTTCGGCACGGCCGACACCGTCAACCCGGCGGCCGGCGTGCTGACGGCCACCGCGGCCGCGTGTGCCCGCGGCCAGCAGATCGTCGTGATGCGCGGCGTCGGCGACACGGGCCAGATCAACGACCAGACGATGCAGAACGCGCTGGCGTGGCTGCAGGCGCGGTTCGACGGCGAGCGCGTGGCCGATGTCTGTGTGGGGGCGACGTGATCACGCCGGCCGGAGTGCCGCGGGTGCGCGACTACGCGCTGTTCGTCAAGAACAGTTGGGTGCTGGTGTTGGTCACCACCATCGCGAGTGCACTGGTGGGCTGGGCGGGCTGGGAGCACGCCAAGCCCGAATACCGATCCACGGCATCGGTGTTCGTCCGGACCGAGGGCAGCGCATCGCCGCTCGACGCCTACTACGGCGACGCCGGCATGCTCGGCCTGATGGAGACCTACCGGAACCTGGCCACCAGCTCCCAGATCACCGCACCCATCATCCAGAAGCTGGGCCTCATCGAGTCCGACAAGGAACTCGCGGCCCGGATCGTCATATTGCCCAGTGCCACAGCGATGTTGAACGTCACGGTCACCGGCGGTGATGCCGACCAGACCACGCAGATCGCGCACGAGGTCGTCAACGACCTCGTCGCGGTGGGCAACCGGCTGGCTCTGGTCGCCGGTACCAGCGCGACGCTCGTCGTCATCGACGACGCCAGTCCCGCCCAGCGGGTGGGCGGCGTGTGGTCCTACGTGATGACCGGGACGGTCCTGGGTTTCGCACTGTGCGTCATCGCGGTCATCGCGCGGGCGCTGATCTTCGACCGGGTACAGAGTCGCCGCCACCTCGAGCGGGTGATCGGTGACGCGAGCGCCGGGACCTCGGGATGAACTCGCCGTGGCTGCGGCGCGTCGCCGCGGCGGCGCTGCTGGCCGCGGTGTGCCTGACCGCGCCGGCCTGCCAGAGTGACTCGGCACCGAAAAAGGCCGGGCCACCAACGGCTCCGGGGATCGATCTCAAACCTGACACCACCGGCGCCGGCGAGGTGCCCGGGGCGCTGGTGTCGGCCTCGACGTTCCCCACGCTGGACCTGCGGCTGAAATCGGCGGTCTCGCTGGCCGCGCGCATCGCCTACACGTCGACGTCGGGGATCACCGGCGAGCACACCGAGGTATCGGGTTCGGTGTTCGTGCCGAACGGGACACCGCCGCCGGGCGGCTGGCCGGTCATCGTCTTCGGCCACGCGACGTCCGGCATGCAACGCGACTGCGGACCGTCGGGCTCGTCGACGTTGCAGGGGCTGTCCCAGCCGATCACCACGCTGGTCAAGGCCGGCTACGTGGTGAGCCTGCCGGACTATCAGGGCCTCGGTCCGGGGACCGTCGGCCATCCGTACGCCGATGCCACGACGGTGGGCTACAACGTCATCGACTCCGTGCGCGCGGCGCACAAGCTGGTGCCGCAGTCGTCGGACCGGTGGCTGGCCGTCGGGGTGTCCCAGGGTGGCCAAGCCGCTTGGGCCGCAAACGAACTCGCCGCCCGATACGGCACCGGGCTCAACCTCGTCGGCACCGTCAGCCTCTCACCGGCCACCGATCTCACCGGTCTGGCCGCCGGAGCGGCGGCCGGCAGCCTGTCGAAGGAGCAGGGCGCCATCCTGCAGCTGATCCTGGCGTCCCTGGCGACGGAGAACCCGTCGCTGAACCTCGCGGACTATCGCCACGGCGAGATCGTCGAGCACTGGGACATCCTGGCCTCGTGCCGCACGGGGGACGCCGCGGCGCGGACCGCGGCGATCGACAAGATCACGCCCGACGACCTACGGCCGGCGAACCCGCAGGCCGAAGCGACGCTGCAGGACCTGCTGGCCAAGCGGAGCCTGCCCAAGGAGCCGGCGTCCGCGCCGATGCTCGTGCTGTACGGCGGCCAGGACACGCTGCTGCCGCCGGACTGGACGAACAAGGCGCTCGCCGCCGCGTGCCGCCTCGGCGACGTCATCGACATCATGTTCCAGCCGACCAAGGGGCACGCCGACATCGACGTGGCCGTGTCCTACGACTGGATCAAGGACCGCTTCGACGGCGTCCCCGCCCCGAACAGTTGTCCGTCATTCAATTCCACGCAGGGAGCAGGACAGTGAACGCGCCGACCTCGGCACCGGTCCGGACCCGGGCCCGCATCATCGGGCTGGACGGCGCCCGCGGGCTGTCGTGCCTCGGCGTCGCCGTCATGCACGTCACCGGGCACTACTCACCGCAGACGGCCTATCACTGGAAGACCAACCTGGTCGGGCTGTCGCTGATCTTCTTCTACGCGCTCAGCGGGTTCCTGCTGTTCCTGCCTTACGTACGCAACCTGATCGAGCAGCGCGAACTGCCCAGCACCGCGAACTTCGCCGTGCACCGCATCGCCCGGATTCTGCCCGGCTACCTGGTGATATTCCTGCTGTGCAACTACCTGCTGCAGATCGTCTACATCGAGAACGCGTCGCTGCAGCCGACCCGCACCGAAGACGGCACCGGCATGATCACCGACCCGTGGCAGTTGATCGCCAACCTGACGCTGATGCAGTCGTACATCCCGAAGTACTTCCAGACCGGCCTGAACCCGTCGTGGTCGCTGACGCTGGAATACGCCTTCTACCTTTCGATCCCGCTGCTGGGCATGCTGCTGTTCGCCCTCGGGCGGCGGTCGAACCTGCGGCCGTGGCTCGTCGTGTCGCTCGGGCCGGCGCTGCTGATCGCGCTGGGCTTCATCGGCCGGGCCTTCGTGCCGTGGATGATCTCGGCGTTGCACCTGACCGATCCGACGGAGATCAACTGGGGCGCCAACTGGGTCGCGGTCTACACCAAGACCTTCCTGACAAACTCGGACACCTTCGCGTTCGGCATGGCCGCCGCGGTGCTCGTCGTGGCCATGGAGCACAACGCGATTCGCGAGAAGCTCAGCCGCCGCGTCCGGCTGTACAGCTTCCTGGCGATGTTCCCGGCGGGTGTGGTCATGCTCGGCCTGATCGCCCTGGCCAACCCGTACGCCACGTCGGCCCTGGCCGTGCTGTGCGCGCTGGGCATCCTGGTGATCGTCGCGCCGCTGTTCCGCGGCGAGCGGTCCGGGCTGGCCGAGCTGCTCGACACCGCGCCCTTCCGGTTCGTCGGCAAGGTCTCGTTGTCGGCGTATCTTTGGCATTTCCCCCTCATGCTGCTGCTGGGCCGCTGGGGCCTGATGGCCGGCGACACCGTGCCCGGCATGCTGCGCAACGTGGCGCTCGTCCTGGCGGTGACACTGGTGGTCTCGGCCGTCACGTACTACGCAGTGGAAGAGCCCGTCATGAAATTCGCCAAGCGGTACCGCACCAGGTGGTCCTGAATGCGCCGTGCGATCCAGTGGGGCGCCGCGCTCGCGGCAGTGCTCCTGATCGCGGCGTCGTTGCCGGTGATGTGGCAGGTCGGCAGCTGGGCCCTGGACAAGTTGCGGCACGGCGGTGCCGGTGACCCGGTGCCGATCCGCACGGCCGATCTGACGGGCTCGGGCCCGGGCAGCCTGATCAGCGCGATGACGATGCCGGCGCTGACCAACTCGGTGGAGGGCAAGGATTTACAGGCCGCCCGCGTGGTCTACCGATCCACCTCCGGTGACACCGACGCGCCGACGGTGGTGTCGGGATCGGTGTTCACGCCCCGGGGCCAGGCGCCCGACGGCGGCTGGCCGGTGATCGCGCTGGCCCACGGCACGACCGGCATCGACTACCCGTGCGCGCCGTCGCTGTCGGCGAATCTCCTCGGCAACGTGGTGTTCGTGCAGGGCTTCGTCAACCTCGGTTTCGCCGTCGCCCTCGCCGACTACCAGGGCCTGGGCGCACCCGGTGTCCACCCCTACACCGACAACCGTACGGCGGGCCGCAACGTCATCGACTCGGTGCGCGCCCTGCGCCACACGTTCCGCGACATTTCCAACCGCTGGGCGGTGTTCGGCGGTTCGCAGGGCGGCGGCGCGGCCTGGGCCGCCGACGAACAGGCGCGCACCTACGCGCCCGAACTCGACCTGATCGGCGCGGCCGCCAGCGTGCCGTCGGCCGACGTGGCGGGCATCGTCGACAAGGCCGGCATCTTCGATCAGGGCAAGGCCGGCACCATGACCAAGGACCAGGAGGCGGCGTTCCAGGCGATCGTCGAGTCACTGGCCCGGCTGCATCCCGACCTGAACCGCGACGACTACCGCCGGGGCGCGGCGGCCAGGTACTGGAAGGTGCTGTCGGCGTGCTCGGGGCCCGACGTCGCGTACCGCGCCACCGCCATCGACGCGATCGGACCGACCGACCTGGCACCGGTCGATGCGGCGGCCGCCGACCGACTGCGTCGGTACCTGCAGGACTGGGCCCTGCCGCAGCAGCCGCTGTCGGCCCCCATGTCGGTGGTCTACGGCGGCAAGGACACGTTCCTCGACCCGGAATGGACCAAGGCCGCCATCGCCCGCGCATGTTCGCTGGGCGGTACGGTGGTCTGGAATTTCCAGCCGGACGGTGGACACGGCGATATTGACGGGCCGGGTCAATTGCGGTGGCTGGCAGAACGATTCAGGGGAGGCGAGGCGGTCAATGACTGTCCTGCGCAGGGGACCACGTAATCCCGACGGCGACAGCCCGATTCATCAGCAGTTGCTGATCGAGGCGAAATGCATCGTGAAGCGACTCATCGCGCCCCGCGGCACCGCGGTCGGCGAACCCGAGCGGCCGTATCTGATCCTGCCGATCCTGGGGCAGTCCAACGCGTTCGGCATGGGGCTGCCGGTCGATCCCGACGGGTTGGACCGCCCCCACCCGCTGGTGCACCAGTGGGCCATGTGTGGACCGTCCAAAGGCACGGCGGTGCTGGCGACGCAACCCTTGCTGCACGAAATACCTTGCAAATACGTCGGTTTCGGTCCGACGTTCGCCAAACAACTCGCGGAGGACACCGGGCGGCCGGTCCTGCTGATCCCCGGTGCTCGCGGCGACACCTCATTCACCCCGAAGAACGGGCACACGTGGGATCCGGCCGACCGCAAGACCCGGGTGAACCTGTACCGGCGGGCCGTGGCGGCCATCGACGCCGCGCTGGCGCGGTTTCCCGGCAGTGAGATCGCCGCGGTGCTCTGGCACCAGGGGGAGACCGACGTGCCGCTGATCTCCGGCGCGCAGTACCAGGCCAAGCTCGACTCGCTGATCGGGGACCTGCGCGCAAGGTACGGCGAGAGCCTGCCGTTCGTCCTGGGGCAGATGGTGCCCGAGGAGATGGAGCTGAGCGGCAAGCCCTACGCCGCGATCGACGCCGTGCACGCCGACACCCCGAACCGGTGGCCGCTCTGCACCTTCGTGCCCGGCCCGCGCGATTCGTACAACAGTCCCGACGATCGCCACTACAGCGCTGCCGGGCAGCGCGAGTTGGGTCGCCGGATGTGGCAGCAGTACCGAGAGATGTGCGCCGAACAACTGGCGGACTATGGCGCGCGGTGAACTCGGCCGGGTCATCCGCCGTGTCTTCGGTGTGGTCACGATCGTCGTGCTCGTCGATGTCGGGCTGGCCGGGCTGGTGCTGTTCGCGGGCGCGAAGTCCGATCAGCTCCAGCGGGCCGACGCGATCATCGTGCTGGCCGGCGAACACGACGGCCGCGAACAGTACGGGCTGAGCCTGGCCCGGCAGGGCTGGGCCCGCACCGTGGTGCTGTCCAACCCGTACGTGCCGGGCGACCCCCAGATGAAGAGCGCCTGCGCGCCGGCCACCGACATCGAGGTGATCTGCCGGAAGCCGGAGATCCTGACGACCCGCGGCGAGGCCATGATGATGCGCCAACTCTCCGAGGGCCGATCCTGGCACCGGATCATCGTCGTCAGCTGGCGGTACCACCTGCCGCGCGCCCGCCTGATCTTCCGGCAGTGCTATTCCCCGGACCACGGTTCGGTTGTCGCGGTGGCTTTGCCCAGGGACTATGACTTCTCGCCCGTCGGGTGGGAGCTGACGTTCTTCTATCAGTTTGCCGGGTTCGCTAAGGCCGCGCTGCAGGGTCGCTGCGGTTGACCTGCCTATTTTTCTGATCGGTGGTATTTTCGAGCAAACGATGCGATAGTAGTCGCAGTTCGCTGAGCGGGGGCTATAGCGAACAGCCAGCAAATGGGAGGGAGTACGCGTCAGTGTCGGTGGCAGAAGAACTCTACGTTCCCGAGGCTTCTCCCGCGCCTCGCGTACGGGCCGTCGCGCCTTTAGCTGACCGGGCCTGGCAGACGCGGTACCGCTGGTGCCTCATCGCATTCGATCTGGTCGTGGTCGTGTTGGCCCTGGCGAGTGCCCAGTTCGTCAAGCTCGGTACACCCGACGCCTCCCTGGAATTCACTTCGACGTATCTGCACGTCTTCTCGTACTACTCGGTCCTCTCGCTGTTCGTCGCCGTGATCTGGCTGGCCATGCTGGCCGCATACCGCACCCGATCGCCGCGCATTGTCGGCGCCGGCGTCGAGGAGTACCGCCGGGTCTTCTCCGCGACGCTGGCCACCGTCGGCATCATCGCCGTCGCACTGATGATCTTCCGCCCTGAGTACGCTCGCGGCTACTTGGCGGTCGCGCTGCCGCTCGGCCTCGTCGGCCTCGTCGTGGGCCGGACCATCTGCCGCCGGGTGCTGGCCCGCCTGCGCCGGCGCAACAAGTGCGTCGCCAACGTGCTGGCGGTCGGTGACCCGCGCGCCGTGAGCAACCTGGTGCAGTCCCTGCACCGCGAGTGGTGGTACGGCTACTCGGTCCGCGGCGTCTGCCTCACCGGACGGCCCGCCGGCGGCACCTTCGAGGTGGCGGGGGTCGGCGAGCTGCCGGTGCTCGGCAACGAGACCCAGGTGTCCGACGCCATCACCCAGGCCGCCTTCGACGCCGTCGCCCTCACCACGACCGACCACCTCGGGCCCGAGGGAGTGCGCGAACTGTCGTGGGAGCTCGACAAGCTGGGCATGGACATGGTCGTGTCCCCGAGCGTCATCGACGTCGCCGGCCCCCGGCTCACCATGCGTCCCGTCGCCGGCCTGCCGCTGATCCACGTGGAGCGTCCGCAGTACAGCGGGACCAAGAAACTCCAGAAGCGCGCCTTCGACGTGTTCGTCGCACTGTTCGCGCTCACCGTGACCTCGCCGCTGATGGTGTTGTCGGCCATCGCGATCAAGCTCACCAGCCGTGGTCCGGTCTTCTACCGCTCCGAGCGAATCGGCTTGGACGGCAAGCCGTTCCAGATGACGAAGTTCCGGACGATGGTGCAGGGCGCCGACCGCATGGTCGACGACCTGATCAGCCTGGATCTCAACGAGAGCGGCAGCGGGGTGCTGTTCAAGATTCACGAGGACCCGCGCGTCACGCTGGTCGGAAAATACCTGCGGCGCTACAGCATCGACGAACTGCCGCAGTTCTTCAACGTGCTGCGCCGCGACATGAGCGTCGTCGGGCCGCGCCCGCCGCTGCGCCGTGAATTCGACACGTACAACGAGCAGGTGCGCCGCCGGCTGCTGGTGCTCCCCGGCATCACGGGGCTGTGGCAGGTGAGCGGCCGGGCCGACCTGTCGTGGGAGGACTCGGTACGGCTCGACCTGTCGTACGTCGAGAACTGGTCCATCACCAACGATCTGCTGATCGCGGCCAAGACCTTCCGCACCATCATCGGCGGTTCTGGCGCCTACTGACTCCGGACGGGCGACCGTCGGTGAATAATCCCCTTTGATGCGTAAAGCCCTGCCGTGGATAGTGGTGGCCGTCCTGGTCGTCGGTGGTCTGACGGCCGCGACCTACCTGCGACCGCTGGCGCTGATCGGGACCTCGAAGGTCCTCGACATGTTCATTCCGCTCTCGGGCGCGCCGGAGCCGATCGGTTCGGCCGATCTCGCCGGCTCCGGCCCGGGCACCCTGCTGTCGGCGACGACCATGCCGGGGGTCACCAGCACCTTCACGGGACAGGGGATTCGCGCGGCCCGCGTGGTGTATCACTCGACCTCGGGTGACAGCGGCGCGCCGACCGTCGTCTCGGGCGCGGTGCTCACGCCGCTGGGCCGGGCGCCCAAGGGCGGCTGGCCGGTGGTGGCTCTCGGGCACGGCACCCTGGGCATCGACAACAACTGCGGGCCGTCGCTGTCGCCGACCCTGATGAACCTGCTGCCCATCGCGAAAGTCGTGATCAATCTCGGGTACGCCGTGGCCCTGGCCGACTACCAGGGGCTGGGCGTCAAGGGCGTGCACCCGTACTCCGACGCCCGCACCGCGGGCCTCAACATGATCGACGCCGTCCGCGCGGCACGGCACGTGTTCGGTGACATCTCCTCGACGTGGGCGGCGTTCGGCGACTCGCAGGGTGGCGCGGCGGCCTGGGCCGCCGACGAGCAGGCCGAGCCCTATGCCCCGGAGCTCAACTTGGTGGGTGCGGTCGCCGTGGCGCCCGCCGCCGATATCAGCGGTCTGGTGGCGAAATCGCAGACCGGCACGTTGACCAGCGAGCAGCGCCCGGTGCTGCAGGCGCTGATCGAATCGCTGGCCCGGCTGCACCCCGACCTGAACCGTGATGAATACCGGCACGGCGGTGCGTCCCGCTACTGGAACGTGCTGACGGACTGCAGCGCCGGCGCGGCCTACAAGCGTGCCGTCGCCGCCGGACAACTCGGGCCGCGCGACTTCCTGCCGGTGTCGCCGGATGCGGCCCAGCGACTGCAGAATCTCTTGCAGGCGTGGGCAATTCCGCAGCGCCGGCTGACCGCGCCGCTGTACGTCTGGTACGGCGGTCTGGACCCGTTCATCGATTCGGCCTGGACGAAGGCGGCCATCGGGCGGGCCTGTTCGCTCGGTGGCACGGTGACGACAGAGTTCGACCCGCAGGGCGGCCACAATCCGCCCGCGGCGCAGGAGATGCTCGACTGGATGGCGGATCGGTTCGCCGGGAAGAAGGTAACCAATGACTGCTGAGCTGCTGCCGCTGGACGCCGCGGCGATCCAGGCGTCCGTCGGTGACGGCTGGCGCGTCGAGGTGGTGGCCGAAACCGGTTCGACCAATGCCGATCTGGCGACGCGGGCACAGTCCGGCGAGAACGTGGCGGGCGTGGCGCTGTTCACCGAGGACCAGACCGCGGGCCGGGGACGCCAGGGCCGCACCTGGACGGCGGTGCCGCGGTCGCAGATTCTGATGTCGTTCGGGGTGGACACCACCGACGTGCCGAGCGAGACGTGGGGCCTGCTGTCGCTGGCGGCGGGGGTGGCCGTCGTCGAGGCCGTCGCCGAGGTGGCCGGCGTGCAAGCCGCGCTCAAGTGGCCCAACGATGTGCTGGTGGGCACCGGCAAGCTCGCCGGGATTCTCGCCGAGGTCGCGGCCCCGGCCGGCGGGTCGCCCGTCATCGTCGTCGGTATCGGTCTGAACGTGTCGCTCGCCGCCGCCGAACTGCCCGACCCGGTGGCCGTGTCCCTGCTGAGTCTCGGTGTCGCGCAACCGGATCGGCAGCAGCTGGCCGTGGCGCTGCTGAACCGTCTGCACGCCCGCATCGCCGAGTGGCGGGTGGGCGGGAACGTCGAGCTGTTGGCCGTCTACCGCAAGCACAGCGCCACCCTCGGACAGTCGGTGCGGGCCGAGTTGCCCGGCGGGCGTGAGGTGGTCGGGCAGGCGACCGACATCGACGCGGGCGGTGCGCTGGTGATCGATTCGGCCGACGGGGCGGTGGCCGTCTCGGCGGGCGACGTCGTCCATTTGCGTCCCGCCGCCGGCTGAGCACCGCCTAGAGTCTGGGTATGGGTTACCCGGACAACGTGCTGGCGGCCGACGAACATGTTGTGCTGCATCGGCACCCGCACTGGAAGCGACTGATCGGGCCGGTGCTGGTGCTGCTGGTCGCGACGGCGCTGGCCGCGTTCCTCGCGGCGGTGGTCAACCACACCAACTGGGATTCGAACGCCAAGAACATCATCTTCGCGGTGATCGGCGTGGTCTGGCTGGTGGTGATCGGTTGGCTCACCGTCTGGCCGTTCCTGACCTGGCGCGGGGCGCATTTCGTGATCACCGACCGGCGGGTGATGTTCCGGCGCGGCGTGCTGACGCGGTCGGGTATCGACATTCCGCTGGCGCGCATCAACAGTGTGGAGTTCCGGCACCAGCTACTGGACCGGATACTGCGCACCGGCACGCTGATCATCGAGTCGGCATCGCAGGATCCCCTGGAATTCCATGACATTCCGCGGGTGGAGCAGGTCCACTCGCTGCTGTATCACGAAGTCTTCGACACCTTGGGTTCCGAGGAGTCGCCCAGCTGAGGGTCGTCGCCGAGTTCGTCGTAGGCCTCGGCGAAACCACCGGCGGTGATCGTCGCCTCGAGCGTCATGTCGGGTGCGTGCTTGGCCATCTCGTCGGGGAACACCCAGCGCCGGAACGCCCAGAACCGGAACGCCATCTGCAGCAGGTTGCCGATGATGTACGCCGACAGGAAGTCGGCGATGTTCTCGATGGTCAGCGACACGTTGGGTTGCCGCAGCTGCAGCACGTAGCTGGAGACCCACAGCGGGGCCATGCTCAGCAGCACGCCGACGCCACTGACGGCGAAGAACAGCAGTGCCTCGTGGTGACGCAGGCGGCCACCGCGGTTCTGGAAGCTCCATTCGCGGTTCAGCACGTACGACGCGATGACCGCGACGATGCCCGCGATGATCTTGGCGGTGACGGGCTTCGGTTCGAGCACGGTGAGCTTGAGGGTGTAGAAGATGCCCGAGTCGATGACGAACGTGGTGGCGCCGACGATGGCGAACTTGATGAGCTCGTGATGCCGCTCGGCAAACGGCCGAATCACTCGCGGGAGCCGCGCAATCGTGGCCTCGGTGAACGACATAAGCGGCCAGTTTACGGAAAGTACCTGCATTTCACGTACCCGTGCAGGTAGCGGGCGGTAGCTAGTCGGCATAGGCAGATTCGGGGGACACCCGCGGTGCGTGACAAACTAGGCGCCGTGACGCAACCCCCCGTCGTGGCAATGATCGGTGGCGGCCAGTTGGCCCGCATGACCCACCAGGCCGCCATCGCGCTCGGTCAGACCCTGCGGGTCCTGGCGGTTTCCGCCGACGAGCCGGCCGCCCAGGTGAGCCCCGCGGTGGTGCTGGGCTCGCACACCGACCTCGAGGCGCTGCGCCAGGTGGCCGCCGGTGCGTCGGCCCTGACGTTCGATCACGAGCACGTGCCGACCGAGCTGCTGCAGACCCTGGTCGCGGACGGCGTCAACGTGGCCCCGCCGCCGTCGGCGCTGGTGCACGCCCAGGACAAGCTGGTGATGCGCCGCCGGCTGGCCGAACTCGGCGCTCCGGTGCCGCGCTACCGCGAGGTGGCGTCGACCGCTGATCTCGATGCCATCGACGAGCTCGCCGCTGAAACCGGTGGTGCGCTGGTCGTGAAGGCGAGCCGGGGCGGTTACGACGGCAAGGGCGTCACCCTGACCGACGACGTGGCACAGGCCCGTGCTGCCGCCGAGGGCTACCTGGCCGCCGGCGTGGCGGTGCTGGTGGAGGAGAAGGTCGCCATGCGCCGCGAGCTGGCCGCGCTCGTCGCGCGCTCGCCGTTCGGGCAGGGCGCGGCGTGGCCCGTCGTGCACACCGTGCAGGAGGACGGCATCTGCGTCGAGGTGATCGCGCCGGCGCCGCAGCTGCACGCCGCGGTGGCGACGGCGGCCGAACAGCTCGCGCTGCGGATCGCCGATGAGCTCGGTGTGGTCGGCGTGCTGGCGGTCGAGCTCTTCGAGACGGTCGACGGTGACCTGGTGGTCAACGAGCTGGCCATGCGGCCGCACAACTCCGGGCACTGGAGCATGGACGGCGCGACGACGAGCCAGTTCGAGCAGCATCTGCGCGCGGTCCTGGACTACCCGCTGGGGTCGACGGCACCGCTGGCGCCCGTGACGGTGATGGCGAACGTGCTGGGCGCGCCGACGCAACCCGAGATGACCATGGACGAGCGCCTGCACCACCTGTTCGGCCGGCTGCCCGAGGCCCGGGTGCACCTGTACGGCAAGGGGGAGCGGCCGGGCCGGAAGATCGGCCACGTCAACATCGTCGGCGCGCCGGGCGGCTCGCTCGACGACGAGGACTACGTGGCCGACGTGCGCGAGCGCGCCGTCCGGGCCGCGCATTGGCTGTCGCACGCTGAGTGGACCGACGGATGGAGTGGACATGAGTGAACGCGCGGGAGGCCCCCGGGTCGGCCTGATCATGGGCAGTGACAGCGACTGGTCGGTGATGGAGGACGCGGCCACCGCGCTCGCCGAGTTCGAGGTGCCGTTCGAGGTCGGCGTGGTGTCGGCGCACCGCACACCGCAGCGCATGCTCGACTACGCCAAGACCGCCGCGGACCGCGGCGTCGAGGTGATCATCGCCGGCGCCGGTGGCGCCGCGCACCTGCCCGGCATGGTCGCGTCGGCCACTCCGCTGCCGGTGATCGGGGTGCCCGTGCCGCTGGCCCGCCTCGACGGCATGGACTCGTTGCTGTCGATCGTGCAGATGCCCGCGGGCGTGCCGGTGGCCACGGTGTCGATCGGTGGGGCGCGCAACGCGGGCCTGCTGGCGGTACGCATCCTGGGGTCGGCCGATGCCGCTTTGCGGGCGCGGATGCAGCGTTTCCAGGAGGACCTGGAGCAGATGGTGCTCGACAAGGATGAGGCGCTGCGGAATCGGTTGCTGGGCAAGTAAGCTCACGATCGATGAAATCCTCATTCGCGCGGTACCGCAGCGTCGGCCACAAACTCGTCACGGGATTCATGGAGCCGGAGGTGCTCCTGGTCGCCGGTGCGCTGGACGAGGCCCAGCGGGCCAGGTCCGTCGGCGGTGCGGTCGCCGAGATCGGTGTGCACCACGGCAAGCTGTTCATCGGCCTGAACCTGCTGCAGCGGGACGACGAAAAGTCCGTTGCCATCGACATTTTCGGCGACCAGGACCTCAACATCGATGGTTCCGGCGCCGGTGATCTGGCGAAGTTCACCAGCAACGTCGACGTCTGGTCGTCCATGGACAGCGTGGTGATCCACCAGGGTGACTCCACGAAGCTGACCCCCGAGGTGCTGCTGGAGGAGGCCGGTGGGCCCGTCCGGTTCTTCAGCGTCGACGGCGGCCACACCGAGGAGATCGTCTACAGCGACATGCAGCTGGCCGAGGCCACCCTGGCCGATGGCGGCATCGTCATCGCCGACGACGTCTTCAACGAGTTCTGGCCCGGCGTCGCGGTGGGCACGCTCAAATACCTCGATGACGGCGCCGGCCTGGCCCCATTCGCGATCGGCTTCAACAAGGTGTTCTTCACCCAGCCGGAGTTCTGCGATTACTACCAGGCCGAACTCGAGTCGGCGGCGCACCGCTCGGCCCGGATCCAGCACACCACCTCGGTTTTCGCCGGGCATCCCGTGCTGCTGCTCGGCCCCGTGACGGCCGTCGACGTGCTGCGCCGCAGCGAGACGTTGCGCACCGTCTATCACCGCACTTACCGCGAGTTGGTCCGTGGGCTGCAGAAGGTGTCGGGTCAGGGGCGGTAAAGTTACCGGCGAGTAGCACCCCGCATCTCGCCACATGGGCAGGCAAGGAGCCATCAATGTCTATCGGTAACCCGTCATTCGATCTGTTTCAGCTGCCGGAAGAGCATCAGGAGCTGCGTGCCGCCATCCGGGCCCTGGCCGAGAAGGAGATCGCGCCGTTTGCCGCCGAGGTCGACGAGCAGGCCCGGTTCCCGCAGGAGGCCAGTGACGCGCTGACCGCGTCCGGTTTCAACGCCGTGCATGTGCCCGAGGAGTTCGGCGGTCAGGGCGCGGATTCGGTGGCCGCGTGCATCGTCATCGAAGAGGTGGCCCGGGTCGACGTGTCGGCGTCGCTGATCCCCGCGGTCAACAAGCTGGGCACCATGGGCCTGATCCTGAACGGCTCCGACGAGCTCAAGCGCAAGGTGCTGCCGGACCTGGTCGACGGCAAGCTGGCGTCGTACGCGCTGTCCGAGCGCGAGGCCGGCAGTGACGCCGCAGCGATGCGCACCCGCGCCAAGGCCGACGGTGACGACTGGATCCTCAACGGCGCCAAGGCCTGGATCACCAACGGCGGCAAGTCGAGCTGGTACACCGTGATGGCAGTGACCGATCCCGACAAGGGCGCCAACGGCATCTCGGCGTTCATGGTGCACATCGACGACGAGGGCTTCTCCATCGGCCCGAAGGAGCGCAAGCTCGGCATCAAGGGTTCGCCGACCACCGAGCTGTACTTCGAGAACTGCCGCATCCCCGGTGACCGCATCATCGGCGAGCCGGGCACCGGCTTCAAGACCGCGCTGGCGACGCTCGACCACACCCGTCCGACCATCGGCGCGCAGGCCGTCGGTGTGGCGCAGGGTGCGCTGGACGCCGCGATCGCCTACACCAAGGACCGCAAGCAGTTCGGCAAGGCGATCAGCCAGTTCCAGGGTGTCGAGTTCATGATCGCGGACATGGCGATGAAGACCGAGGCGGCCCGTTTGATGGTCTACAACGCCGCGGCCCGCGCCGAGCGCGGTGAGGGCAACCTGGGCTTCATCTCGGCGGCGTCGAAGTGTTTCGCCTCGGATGTGGCGATGGAGGTGACCACCAACGCCGTGCAGCTGTTCGGCGGCGCCGGTTACACCGTCGACTTCCCGGTGGAGCGCATGATGCGCGATGCCAAGATCACCCAGATCTACGAGGGCACCAACCAGATTCAGCGGGTCGTGATGTCCCGCGCCCTGCTGCGCTGACGTCAGGCGCTACAGGTCGGCAGTGACCTTCTCCGTCGCGCGGCGCCGCTCCAGCGCGCCCGCGTCGGGGTTGGCCACCTGCACCAGGGAGGCGCCGCCGGCGAACACCGCCAGCAGATTGGCGACGAGTTCGTCGGGGCTGTCCCACGCGGCCGTCGACAGCAGCCGGGTGCCGGTGGTGAATCCCTTTGCCGCCGCACCGTGGCGGGCCGCGGCGAGGACATCGTCGACCGAGCGGCCGGCCAGGGCCGGCCCCGGGTTCCGTTCGGGCACGATCTGATCGCCGTGCACCCGCACGGATGTCGCGTAGTCGGTGACGCCGATCGGCAGGTCGGGGACCGGCTTGCCGAACGGATCGAGCGACAGCACGACGACTTCGCCGGCACCGGTCTCGTCGGCCGCGTCGATCCGGTCGGCCGTGCACAGCGCGATATCGCAGCCGGATGGGATCGATTCTCCGGCTGTGTCTTTCAACAAAACTTCCGCGCCGATGTACCAGATGCCGAACAGCACGCCGGCCGTCTGCCAGTGCGCGGGCAGCAGCACCGCGATCCGGCTGCCCGGACCCGCGCCGAGTTCGTCACGCAGCAGGTTGGCGGTCTTGGCGGCCCAGTTGCCCAGTGTCACCGCCGACAGCTCGATGCGCTCGCCGGTGGCGTCGTCGTAGTAGGTGATGCGCGGTCCGGCCGGGTCGTCACGCAGCAACGGGTCGAGGACCACACTGGACAGGTTGGTCATGGTCAGTCCACGCACTTGGGGTCGGCCGCGCCCGCGGTGATGATGGGCGACGGCGGGACCTGCGTGGTGGTGCCGGAATCGGTGGTGTCGGAAGCGGATTGCGTCACGGTGTGGCTGCCGCCCTCCAGCCCGGAACCGGGACCCGCGTAGTCGTGCGAGAGCACCACCCGCACCGCGCCGCTCGGCACGGAGGCGTTCTCCACCACCGGCAGGTTGCCCAGCTGTTCGGCGATGGCCCGCGCCCCGAGGTCGTCCGACTTCGCGGCCTGGATCTGGCTCGACGTCACATGGTCGGCCTCGTTGTTGCCGACTTTGCCTGCGACGAAGCCCTTTTCGGTGAGGACCTCCGACACCGCCGCGGCCAGTCCGTTGATGTCACTGTCGTTGACGACGTCGACGGTGGTGTTGCCGGGGGTGTACGCGAGCTTCTCGGTCTTGCCCTCGGCCTGGTCCTGCAGCAGACCGGCCACCCACTGCTGCACCTGTGCGGGGTCGACGCGCACGACGCTCTGGGTGCCGTCGTCGCTCCAGCCGTCCTCGGCGAGCACCGGGATGGTGGCGAACGCGACGTTGCCGCCCGCCAGCTTCTGCATCTGCTGGACGAAATCCATGATGTCCCAACCGTCGGACAGGACGACCGACCGCTGCACGGCGCTGCGGAGCCGGCTCAGGGTGCTGGGGCTGGACAGCGTCTGCCCGGAGATGATGTCGTGCGCCAGCGACGCCATGAAGACCTGCTGGCGCGTCACCCGGTCCAGGTCGCCGCGGGGCAGATCGTGCCGCTGCCGCACGAAGCTCAGGGCCTGCGGGCCGTTGAGTTTCTGCCAGCCCGCCGGGAAGTTGGCGCCCGACAACGGTTCGTCGACGGCGTTCTTCAGACACACGTTGACGCCGCCGAGGGCGTCGGTGATCAAGGCGAAGCCCAGCAACCCGACCTCGGCGTAGTGATCGACGGTCACGCCTGTGAGCTTTGCCACGGTTTTGATGAGCGCCTCGCGGCCGGCCTCGACGGCTTTCGGCTCGGCGGTGGCGGCGTCCTCACCCTGCTCCTCGACGAGTTCCTTCATCTTCTCGAGCTTCACCTGACCGAAGACACCGTTGATCTTGGTCTTGCCCAGCCCCGGCGCCTGCACATAGGAGTCGCGCGGGATGGAGATGGCGGTGGCCGAGCGCCCGTTGTTGGGGATGCGCACCAGGATGATGGTGTCGGTGTTGGTGGACACGTCGTCGCCGGCGCGCAGCGTCGCGAGTTCTTCCTCTGACAAGGGATTTCCGTGCGCGTCGGTACGGCTGTCCATACCCACCAGGAGGATGTCGACGGCACCGTCGTCGCCCCCGCCGCCGAGGGCCGCGGTGCTGATGCGGTTGATGCCGGATTCCAGCGAACGCAGGCTGCTCCAGGCCACGCCGGTGCCCACCATCACGAGCACCGTCGTCATGACGGCGAGGATGCGGAACAGTCGACCTGGCACCAGGACAGGCTACTGGTGAGCGCTTGCCGTGGCCGGTAGCCCGGGGTTCGGCGGGTCACACCCTGGTGCGGGTACGGCCGTCGGCCCGCTAACCTCTAGGCCGTGATCGAGCAGCCATCCGTACCGCAATCGGATCGCCCGCTGCTCGTGGTGACGGTGACGTATTCACCCGGCGCGCATCTGGACCGTTTCCTGAAGACGCTGGCCCACGCGACGGAACGCCGCCTGCTGGTGGTGATGGCCGACAACGGCTCGACCGACGGTGCGCCCGAGTCGGCCCTGGAGCGCTACGCCGACGTCGAGTTGTTCCGCACGGGCGGCAACCTCGGCTACGGCACCGCGGTGAACCGCGCCGTCGCGGCCTACCTCGACACGCCCGACAGCGTCGTCGACCAGGAGTTCTTCGTCGTGGTCAACCCGGATGTGCAGTGGGGACCGCACAGCATCGACGAGTTGTTCGCCGGGGCGGCGCGGTGGCCCGCGGCCGGTGCGGTGGGTCCGCTGATCCGCGACCCCGACGGCTCGGTCTATCCGTCGGCGCGGCATCAGCCGAGCCTGATCCGCGGCGGCATGCACGCCGTGGTGGGCCCGTTCTGGAAATCCAACCCGTGGACGGCGGCCTACCGCCAGGACCGGTTGGAGCCAAGCGAACGCGCCGTCGGCTGGTTGTCGGGCTCGTGTCTGTTGTTGCGCACCAAGGCGTTCCGGCAGATCGGCGGATTCGACGAGAACTACTTCATGTACATGGAGGACGTCGACCTCGGGGACCGGCTGGCGCAGGGCGGCTGGCAGAACGTGTACGTGCCGGCCGCCGAAATCCTGCACGACAAGGGACATTCCACAGGACGGGACCCGGCCCGCAATCTGGCCGCGCACCACCGCAGTACCTATACATTCCTTGCCGACCGGCATCCGCACTGGTGGCAGGCCCCGCTGCGGTGGACCATCAAGTCGGCGCTGAACGCGCGCGAACGCGCGGTGGTGGGCAATTCCAGGCGTAAGCGCCGTCGGGCGAACTAGGCTACCGGCGATGACCTCGAGGCTTGAAAGGACGCGAGTTGAGTGACGCGGTGAATCCGGTTGACGTCGACGCGGTCATCCTGGTGGGTGGGCAGGGCACCCGGCTGCGCCCGCTGACCCTCTCGGCGCCCAAGCCGATGCTGCCGACGGCGGGAGTGCCGTTCCTGTCCCACCTGCTCGCCCGGATCGCGGCCGCGGGTATCCGCCATGTGGTGCTGGGTACCTCGTACAAGGCCGAGGTCTTCGAGGCGGAATTCGGCGACGGCTCCAAGCTGGGTCTGGAGATCGAGTACGTGGTCGAAGAGGAAGCCCGGGGCACCGGTGGCGGTATCGCCAACGTGGCGCCCAAGCTGCGCCACCCGACCGCCATGGTGTTCAACGGTGACGTGCTGTCCGGGCTGGATCTCGGCGCCATGGTCGCCAGCCACCGCGAGCGGCAGGCCGATGTCACGCTGCACCTCGTGCGGGTGAGCGACCCCCGCGCGTTCGGTTGTGTGCCAACCGATTCCGACGGTGTGGTGACGGCCTTCCTGGAGAAGACGCAGGATCCGCCGACCGACCAGATCAACGCCGGTTGCTACCTGTTCCAGCGCGCGGTGATCGACGAGATCCCCACGGGCCGTGAGGTATCGGTCGAACGTGAGGTGTTCCCGAAGCTGCTGTCCGACGGTTTCAAGGTGTGCGGCTACGTCGATGCCAGCTACTGGCGGGACATGGGCACGCCCGACGACTTCGTCCGTGGCTCAGCGGATCTGGTGCGCGGTATCGCACCGTCGCCGGTACTCGACGGGCATCGCGGCGAGAGCCTGGTGCACGAGGGTGCCGCGGTGGCGCCCGGTGCGCTGCTGATCGGCGGGACCGTGGTGGGCCGCGGCGCCGAGATCGGTGCCGGCGCCCGGCTGGACGGCGCGGTGATCTTCGACGGCGTCAAGATCGAGGCCGGGTCGGTGATCGAGCGGTCGATCGTCGGTTTCGGCGCCCGGATCGGTCCGCGGGCCCTGATCCGTGACGGCGTGATCGGTGACGGCGCCAACATCGGGGCCCGGTGCGAGCTGCTGCGCGGCGCGCGGGTGTGGCCCGGTGTCACCATCCCGGACGGCGGTATTCGTTACTCGACGGACGTCTGAGCGGCCCGCGCGAGCCGCTCCAGTCCCGGGTCCGGGCCCGGTAGCGCGTCCAGGGGCCACCACTGCAGATCCAGCGATTCGTCGCTGCGGTGAATTTCGGCGTCCGCCGGCGCGACGGCGAGGTATTGCACGTCGAGATGCCGCGTCGGGACGCCCAATGAGCACGTCAGCGCGTGCACGTGCAGCGCGGCGGGCATCTCGGCGATCTCCAGCCCGGTGATGCCGGATTCCTCGGTGGCCTCGCGCAGTGCCGCCGCGCGGATGTCGGTGTCGACGTCCTCGCAGTGACCGCCGAGCTGAACCCAGCGGCCCAACCGCGGGTGCAGCGTGAGCAGGGCCTTGGTGCGGCTGTGGTCGAGCACCAGCGCCGACGCGGTGATGTGCCCGGGTACGCAGGCGCGCCGGCAGGCGTCGGGCCGGGCGTCGACGAAGGCCGCGACGGCGTGCCGCAGGGTGTCCTGATCGGCGTCGGGGGCCGCCCAGTCGCGCAACGCGGCGACGACCGAGGCGTGCAACGACTCGCTCATCGGCGGATCAGCAGTTCGTCCGTCGGCACGGGCGGCCGCGGCCGGCGGGGCTCGTCGCTCTCCGGGAAGTGGCCGATCGCGATGGCGCCCAATGGTTCCCAGTCGCCCGGCAGCTCGAGTTCGGCACGCACGATGTCGCCGGCGAAGATCGTCGAGCCGATCCAGCAGCTGCCGACATCCCGGGCCGCCAGGGCCACCAGGAGCCCCTGTACGGCCGCGCCCACCGCGACGGTGAACATGGTGTGCTCGGCCTCGGTCCGAGCCGCGTCCGGATAGCTGTGTGCGCCATCGGGAACCAGGAACGGGATGACGAGTTCCGGTGCGTCGTAGAGAATCTGGCCGCGGCCCACGCGCCGGTCGACAGAGTCGGCCGGGCGCCCGTCACCGGTCAGGTCGGTGCGCCACTTCTCTTTCATGCGGTCCAGCAACCGGATTCGCGTGTCGTGGTCCTGTACCCAGACGAACCGCACCGGGCGGGTGTGGTGCGGCGCGGGCGCGGTGAGCGCCTCGGCGACGGACTCCTCGATGAGCTCCGGCGCCACGGGCTCGGAACTGAACGTGCGCACCGAGCGGCGCATCAACTGAGCCTGCCTGCGGCCCAGGGCCAGTGCTTCCTCGGTGCCCAGCCAGAACAGATCCTCCTGACCGGCGCGCACCAGGGTCCGGCCGTTCGAGCCGTCGTCGCGCGGCGACAGGCCCCGCACCACGGCGACGGGAATGCCGGTCAGCTTGCCCTTGACGAGGTCGGCGGCGGCCGCGATCTCGTCGGCGATGGCGACCTCCGTCACCAGCAGCTCGTTGCCGTGCGTGTCCTGGACACCGGAATAACCGTGCAACACCGCCAGTCCGGCCGCGCCGATGGCGGCGTCGATCTGGCCGTTGCGCCAGGCCCGGCCCATGGTGTCGGTGATGACGACGGCGACGGTCACGCCGAGCCGCTCGGCCAGGCCGGCGCGCAGCCGCGCCGCGCTGCCGTCCGGGTCGACCGGCAGGAGGGCCAATTCGGTTGTGCTGACGTTGGATCCGTCGACGCCGGCGGCGGCCTGGACCAGCCCGTTGGCGTTCTCGGTGATCAGGGTGCGGCCTTTGCGGGCCAGCACCCGCACGGCCTCCTCGTCGATGAGCCTGCGCCGCAGGGCGTCCCGCTCGTCGGGGTCGGTCGGCGCGGCGACGATGCGGCCCTCGGATTTGGAGAGCACCTTGCTGGTGACCACCAGCACGTCGTCGTCGCGCAGCCAGGGGGCGGCGGCGGCGATGGCGGCGGCCACGTCGTCGCCGGGGCGGAACTCGGGAAGCCCGGGCACCGGGAGGATTTCGATGGCGGCCGCGGCGCCATGCTCGGTCACAGCTGAAGTCCGGCCAGTTCGAGTCCGGCCCGGACCATCTCGGCCGTGGCCGCCGGATCGGTCATCAACAGCGGCACGGCCTTGACGTTGACCCCTTCGATCTCGGCGTGGTCGCCCGCGTCGATCAGCCAGCCGTCGAGGATGCCGGTCGTGCTGCGGGCGCCGTAGTGCGCACCCACGGCCTCCGAGGTGCTGTCGACGCCGATCACCTTGAGGCAGTCATCGGCCATCCCGCGCAACGGCTTTCCGGCGACGATCGGGGAGTAGCCGATCACCGGTGCCGGGGTCGACCGCAGCGCGCTGCGCAGGCCGGGCACCGCCAGGATCGCGCCGATGCTGACGACCGGATTGGACGGGGCCAACAGCACGACGTCGGCGCCGGCGATGGCGTCGGCGACACCCGGTGCGGCCTTTGCCTTCTCGGTGCCGATGAACGCGAAGCTGTGGGTGGGGATCTGGGCGCGGTAGCGCACCCACCATTCCTGGAAGTGGATGGCCCGCTGATTGCCCGATTCGGGATCGGTTACCACGACGTGGGTTTCACTGCGTTCGTCGCTGGCGGGCAGCAGCCGGGCGCCGGGCTGCCAGCGGTCGCACAACGCCTCGGTGACCTGGGACAGCGGATAGCCGGCCCGCAGCATCTGGCTGCGCACCAGGTGGGTGGCCAGGTCGCGGTCGCCGAGGCCGAACCAGTCCGGCTGCACGCCGTACGCGGCGAGCTCTTCCTTGGCGTGCCAGGTTTCGCCCCGGTGGCCCCAGCCGCGTTCCGGATCGATGCCGCCGCCGAGGGTGTACATGCAGGTGTCGAGGTCGGGGCAGATGCGGACGCCGAACATCCAGGCGTCGTCGCCGACATTGACGACCGCGGTGAGCTCGTGCGGGGAGGGCTCCGCACCGGGTTCGGCGAATTGACCCAACCCCAGCAGTTTCTGGACGCCGAGCAGAAACCGAGCGCCACCGACGCCACCGACCAGAACCGTCACCTTCACGTCGACTCACCCTAGGCGATGGCGCGCGGGTGGAATGACGCGCCCGGAAGGCAATTCGGCGCGCAGCAAACTTAAAACCTCATTATTCACTTGAGCAACAGCCGCATCAGTTATCGGCATTCTCAACTACGTTGTGCGGCAGCGTGTTATTGGTCACTATCGCGACACGCCGCGGTAACGACGCGCCGTAAACAGGTCACAAGATGGTAGGAAATGCGCTTCATCCGCTTGACCGTGGCAGCTAACCCGTGTGTAATCACAACAGTGTCATTCCCGGTTTGTTTACCGGTTCCGGTGCAGCAGACCGAGATTCGACCGTTTGTTCGAATTTTGATCGCCACTCACGGCACGCAGGGTAAGTAGTTGGACTCCGTTTTGAGAACTACGTAAAGCAGGGGAGGAGGCGGCAAATGTCTTACGAACACGCAGATTTCGATCACGTGGTGCAGTTCGACGGGCGGATGCTCGGCTCTGTTGGGACCGCACCGCACACGAACACCGGACCCGTTCAGCACGTCGTCGCCGGACGGCCGCAGCTGAGTCTGGTGCCTGATCACATCGACACCGAACCCGAGCTCACGGAAGACCAGTGGCAGGAGCGCGCCCTGTGCGCGCAAACCGACCCCGAGGCGTTCTTCCCCGAGAAGGGTGGCTCGACCCGCGAAGCCAAGCGCATCTGCCAGGGCTGCGAGGTGCGCGACGCGTGCCTCGAGTACGCCCTGGCGCATGATGAGCGCTTCGGCATCTGGGGTGGTCTGTCGGAGCGTGAGCGCCGGCGGATCAAGCGCGGCGTCATCTGACACACCGCGGGTAGGTCGACCGGCTAGTCGTCGAGGATGGTCGGGTCGATCACCGACGGTTCAACGCCGAGATACGTGGCTACCTGCGCCACGAGAATTTCGTGCAACAGGTCGGCGAGGTCAACGGAGTCCTTCGCCCGCCGTTCAATGGGCTTGCGGAACAAGACGATTCGCGCCCGTGTCGAATTACCCCGAACATCCACCCCGGCTGGGATGAGCCGCGCCAGCGCCACCGGCCCGTCGGCGATCACCTCGGGCGGCCACTGGATGGCATCGGGATCTTTGGGGGAGATCCGGGGGATCTCGTCGACCGCGACGTCAAGTCCGGACACCCGATTGCTCCAGCGGCGCTCGATGGGTTCGTAGGCCTCGAGCACCGCCATGTCGAATCGCTCGGCGCGACTGCGCCATCCGGGAACGGTCGGGGGGAGGAGCGGGCCGCGCATGCCGCGACGGCGGCGCACACGCGAGTGGGCCATCGGCCGATAGTAACGGTTGGAGATCGACGCGGCCGCGACGCGCGTGTCCGGCGGTGGGCGCGTCGGCGGCGCGATAATCTCGCCGAGTGAATGTTCCCCGTCGCTGCTGCCGGCCAGGTTGCCCGCACTACGCCGTGGCGACGCTGACGTTTGTCTATTCGGATTCCACGGCAGTCGTAGGTCCGTTGGCCACCGCGTCGGAGCCGCATTCGTGGGACCTGTGTGTGTCGCACGCCAGCCGCATCACCGCGCCCCGCGGATGGGAGCTGGTCCGCCACGCCGGCCCGCTGCCCACGCCCTCCGAGGATGACGACCTCGTCGCGCTCGCCGACGCGGTGCGCGAGGGGCGCGACGCGCCGTCTCGCGGTGGCATCCCAACGGGTTTCACCGATCCGCTGCCCGGCAGCCACGCCGGCACGCCCGGTGGCACCGTCATGGCGCCGCCCGCACCGCGTACGCAACACAATGGGCGCCGCCGCGGTCATCTCCGGGTGTTGCCGGATCCGCCTGAGAGTTAGCGACGCAAGTCCTACCGAACCCCACCGACCGTCCGCGGGCAGATGGGTCAGCCGATAGGCTGACTGTCACAGACCCTCGGTATGCAGTGGTCTGCGAACGATGAGATCGGGAGGGCTATGTCTCGGCCTGCTGCCTCTGTACAGCGCGTCATCAAGGCATATGACGTGCGTGGGCTGGTCGGCGAGGAGATCGACGAGTCGTTCGTCGCCGACGTCGGTGGTGCGTTTGCCCGGTTGATGCGCGCCGAGGGCGCCACCCGGGTGGCGGTCGGTTACGACATGCGGCCCAGCTCACCGTCATTGGCGGCGGCGTTCGCCGACGGGGTCACGGCACAGGGTCTGGGCGTGGTCCGGATCGGGCTGGCGTCGACCGACCAGCTCTACTTCGCCTCGGGTCTGCTCGACTGCCCGGGCGCCATGTTCACGGCCAGCCACAACCCGGCTGCCTACAACGGCATCAAGTTGTGCCGGGCAGGCGCCAAGCCCGTCGGCAGCGAAACAGGTTTGGCCACCGTCGCTGGTGAGGTCACCGACGGCGTGCCCGGTCACGACGGCGCCGCGGGCAAGGTCGAGGAGCGCGACGTCCTCGCCGAGTACGGCACCTTCCTGCGTTCGCTGGTCGATGTGTCGGCGCTGCGTCCGTTGCGGGTGTCGGTGGACGCCGGAAACGGCATGGGCGGGCACACCACACCGGCGGTGCTGGGCACCGTCTCCTCGATCACCTTGCTGCCGTTGTACTTCGAGCTGGACGGCACGTTCCCCAATCACGAGGCCAACCCGCTGGATCCGGCCAACCTGGTGGACCTGCAGAAGCATGTCGTGGAGAACGGCGCCGACATCGGCCTCGCGTTCGACGGTGACGCCGACCGCTGCTTCGTCGTCGACGAGAAGGGCGAACCCGTCTCGCCGTCGGCCGTGACGGCGCTGGTCGCCGATCGCGAGCTGGCCCGCGAGTCCGGCGCGACCGTCATCCACAACCTGATCACCTCACGGGCGGTGCCCGAGCTGATCGCCGAGCGCGGCGGCACGGCGGTGCGCTCGCGCGTCGGCCATTCGTACATCAAGGCGCTGATGGCCGAGACCAACGCGATCTTCGGTGGCGAGCACTCAGCGCACTACTACTTCCGCGATTTCTGGGGTGCGGACTCCGGCATGCTCGCCGCGCTGCACGTGCTGGCGGCGCTCGGCGAACAGGACCGTCCGCTGTCCGAACTGATGGCCAAGTACCAGCGGTACGAGGCGTCGGGCGAGATCAACTTCACCGTCGCCGACGCACCGGCGTGTGTGCAGGCGGTCCTCACGTCCTACGGCAGCGACATCGCCGCGACCGACGAACTCGACGGCGTGACCGTCGACCTGGGCGACGGGCGCTGGTTCAACCTGCGCAGCTCCAACACCGAACCGCTGTTGCGGCTCAACGTCGAAGCCCGCACGCGGGTGGAAGTCGACGAGATCGTGGCGCACATCGCGGCGCAGATCAAGGCGGTCAGCGGGCGCACTGGTGGGTCGCTGCCATGAGTGCCGCCCCGGCGACCCTCGACCTCGACGATGTCGACGGTCTGATCGCGGCCGACCGCGACGGCCTGCTGCGCGCGGCGTCGATGGCAGGCGCACAGACCCGCGCGGTCGCCGCGGCGCTCACTGAAGGCGAACTCGACGAGCTGCGCTCGGATCAACGTCCGCGGACCGTCACCTGGGTGTGCGGGCGTGGGGCATCGGGCGCGTCCGGTGCGGCCGGGACCGTACTGGCCGCGGCACTGGCCGCGACGTCGCCGATCCCGCTCGTTGTCACGCCCGACGTGCCGCCGTGGATCGGCGCACTCGACGTCGTGGTGGTGGCCGGTGACGACGCGGCCGACCCCGCGCTGGTGACGGCGGTGGCGACCGGCGTGCGTCGCGGTGCGCGCGTGATCGTGGTGGCGCCCAACGATGGTCCGCTGCGCGATGCCGCGGCCGGCCGGGCCGTGGTGCTGCCGCCGCGCCTGTCGGTGCCCGACGATTTCGGCCTCACCCGCTACCTGGCCGCCGGCCTGGCGACGATGATGGTCGTCGACCCGGCGCTGCGCATCGACCTCGATGCCCTGGCCGACGAATTGGATGCCGAGGCGCTGCGCAACAGCGCGGCCCGCGAGATGTTCACCAACCCGGCCAAGAACCTGGCCGAGCGGATGTCCGGCCGGCAGGTGGTGCTGGCCGGTGAGGGCGCGGCCATGCTGGCGCTGGTCCGTCATGCCGCGACCGTGCTGCTGCGGGTGGCCCATCAGCTCGTGACCGCGACCGGCGGCGCCGACGCCCTGGTGGCGTTGCACGGCGGGCTCGGCCGTCAGACCGTCGAAATGTCTTACGAGGACTCGCTTTTCCACGACCCCGAGATCGACGGGCCGGTGCCGGCCCGGGTCCGCACCGTCGTGCTGTGTGCCGACGAGGAGCGTCCCGGCGTGATCGCCCGGATGGACGCGCTCGGTGGCGATGTCGACGTGCTCAGTGCCGATGACGTGCCCGACGCGGGGCTGCAGGTGCCGGGCAGTCGCCTGGAACAACAGATCGCGATGCTGGCGGTGCGGCTGGAGATGACGGCCGTGTACCTGAAACTGGTTCGAGGTTAGACATAGTGCATCTGCTACGAGGCGCGGTCAGGAACTACGCCTGGGGGTCGCGTACCGCCTTGGCCGATTTCGCCGGAAGACCCAGTCCCACAGCACATCCCGAAGCTGAATTGTGGTTGGGCGCGAACCCGGGGGACCCGGCGCGGCTGGAGACGGCCGACGGGGAGGTGTCGCTGCTCGAGGTCATCGGGGCCGACCCCGCCGGCGAGTTGGGGCCCGAGGTCCTGGCGCGGTTCGGTGAGTCGCTGCCGTTCCTGGCGAAGGTGCTCGCCGCTGACGAACCGCTGTCGCTGCAGGCGCACCCCAGTGCCGAGCAGGCTGCCGAGGGCTTCAATCGTGAAGAGCGCCAAGGCATTGCGCTCAACGCGCGCGACCGCAACTACCGGGATCGCAGCCACAAGCCGGAATTGATCGTGGCCCTCGGCCCGTTCGAGGCGCTCGCCGGGTTCCGGCCCGTGGCTCGCACCGTCGAGTTGATGCGGGCGCTGGCGGTGTCCGACCTCGACCCGTACATCAATCTGCTGGCCGGCCAGTCGGACGCGGCGGGGCTGCGGGCCGTCTTCACCACCTGGATCACCTTGCCGCAGCCCGATCTCGATGTGCTGGTGCCTGCCGTCCTCGACGGCGCGATCAACTACATCCGTTCGGGGGCAACGGAATTCGCGGCCGAGGCCAAGACGGTTCTCGAGCTCGGCGAGCGGTACCCGGGCGATGCCGGGGTGCTGGCCGCCATGCTGCTCAACCGCATCAGCCTGGTCGAGGGCGAGGGCATCTACCTGCCCGCCGGCAACCTGCACGCCTACCTGCACGGCATGGGTTTCGAGGTGATGGCCAACTCCGACAACGTGTTGCGCGGTGGTCTGACACCCAAGCACGTGGATGTACCGGAACTCCTCCGGGTGCTCGACTTCACCCCGACCGATGGCCGGCCGATCCATCCGCGGCCGGCCGAGGACGGTGTCGAGCAGGTTTTCGACACGCCCGCACCGGAATTCGCGGTGTCGATCCTGCGGATCGGCGACGAGCGGGTGGGCTCTGCGGTCGAGCTGCCGCGGGGGCACGCCGGCCCACAGATTCTGCTGGGCACGCAGGGCCGCGTGCGGGTGCAGTCCGCGGGCGGTGAGCTGACCCTGAACAAGGGGGCCGCGGCCTGGGTCGCCGCCGGGGAGGGCCCCGTGCAGCTGGTGGCGCAAGAGCCGTCGACGGTGTTCCGTGCGACGGTGGGGATCTAGAACAAACCTACGAAAGGGCAGGTCATGTCGGCCTCGGGGAGTGCGCGCGCGATCATCGCAGCGCTGTTGGCCAATGCCGGGATCGCGGCGGCGAAGTTCGTCGGCTTCCTGATCACGGGCAGTTCGTCGATGCTCGCGGAGTCGGTGCACTCGCTGGCGGACACATCCAACCAGGGTCTGCTGCTGTGGGGGCAGCGGCAGGCGCGCAAGGACGCCGACCATCTGCATCCGTTCGGCTACGGCCGCAGCCGCTACTTCTACTCGTTCGTGGTGGCGCTGGTCCTGTTCAGCCTGGGCGCGATGTTCGCGCTGTACGAGGGCTATCACAAGATCACCCACCCCGAGCCGCTGTCGTCGCCCGTCGTCGCCGTCGCGATCCTCGTCGTGGCGATCGGCCTGGAGGGTTACAGCTTCTACACCGCGGTGAAGGAATCGCGTCCGCTCAAGGGAGCCGGCAGCTGGTGGCGCTTCATCCGGACCTCGCGTAACCCGGAGCTGCCGGTGGTGCTGCTGGAGGATTCCGGCGCCCTGGTCGGTCTGGTGCTCGCCCTGTTCGGCGTGGGGCTGTCGATGCTGACGGGCGACCCGGTGTGGGACGGCGTCGGCACCGCGGCGATCGGTGTGCTGCTCGGCGTCATCGCGGTGGTGCTGATGGTGGAGATGAAGAGCCTGCTCATCGGCGAGGGTGCGACGGTCGACGAGACCAGCGCCATCCGCAACGCGCTGGAGCAGACGCCGCACATCGACCGCGTCATCCATCTGCGGACGCAGTACCTGGGGCCGGAGGAGATGCTCGTCGGCGTGAAGATCGCGCTGGCTCCGAACACCGACCTGGCGACGGTCGCCGCCACGATCGATGCCGCCGAGGTCACGATCCGGGCCGCGGTGCCCAACGCCCGCATCATCTACATCGAGCCTGATCTCTACCGCGGCTGAACGCCGAAACCCGCAGTCACCTGCTGCGGTGACGGCTGCCACAAGGCGTTTTACAAAAATGCCTCCATTGTCTAGACCAGCGACAAAATGCCCTCTATAGTCAAGAGCGCAAGTTGTCGGCCCAACCAATGGAGGTGGACCCGTGTCAGTCGAGGTATCCGACGTCAACACCGAGCAGTGGCGCGATCGCAAGCGTCATCTGTGGCTCATGGGCCTGATCGCGCCCACCGCGCTGTTCGTGATGCTCCCGCTGATCTGGGCACTGAACCAGGCCGGCTGGCACACGCTCGCGCAGGTGCCGCTGTGGATCGGCCCCGGCCTGCTCTACGTGCTGCTGCCGATCCTCGACCTGAAGTTCGGGCCCGACGGGGAGAACCCGCCCGAGGAGATGATGGAGCAGCTGGCGAACGACAAGTACTACCGCTACTGCACCTACGTCTACATCCCGTTCCAGTACGCCAGCGTCATCCTCGGCGCGTACCTGTTCACCGCCAAGGACCTCAGCTGGCTGGGCTTCGACGGCGGCCTCGCCTGGTGGGCCAAGCTCGGTGTCGCGCTGTCGGTCGGTGTCCTCGGTGGCGTCGGCATCAACACCGCGCACGAGATGGGGCACAAGAAGGAGAACCTGGAGCGCTGGCTGGCCAAGATCACTCTGGCGCAGACGTTCTACGGCCACTTCTACATCGAGCACAACCGCGGTCACCACGTCCGCGTCGCCACGCCGGAGGATCCCGCCTCGGCGCGCTTCGGTGAGAACTTCTGGGAGTTCCTGCCGCGTACCGTGTGGGGTGCCCTGAAGTCGTCGGTCGAACTCGAGGCCCAGCGCATCCGCCGTCTCGGCCGCAGCCCGTGGGACCCGCGCACCTACCTCAAGAACGACGTCCTCAACGCCTGGCTCATGTCGGTGGTGTTCTTCGGCATCCTGATCGCGGTGTTCGGCCCGGCGCTCATCCCGTTCGTCCTGATCCAGGGCATCTACGGATTCAGCCTGCTGGAGTCGGTCAACTACCTGGAGCACTACGGCCTGCTGCGGCAGAAGACCGAGAGCGGCCGCTACGAGCGCTGCGCCCCGGTGCACAGCTGGAACTCCGACCACATCGTCACCAACCTGTTCCTGTACCACCTGCAGCGGCACAGTGACCACCACGCCAACCCGACGCGCCGCTACCAGACGCTGCGCAGCATCGACGGCGCACCGAACCTGCCCAGCGGCTACGCGACCCTGATCGGCCTGACGTACATCCCGCCGCTGTGGCGCCGGATGATGGACCACCGGGTCATCGAGCACTACGACGGCGACATCACCAAGGTCAACGTCCACCCGCGGGTGCGGGACAAGGTGCTGGCCAAGTACGGGGCGGTGGCCTGACCATGAGTGCCTACCAATGCCCGGGCTGTGGTTATGTCTATGACGAGGCCAAAGGCGCTCCGCGTGAAGGTTTCCCGGCAGGCACGGCGTGGGACGATGTTCCCGACGACTGGTGCTGCCCGGACTGCGCGGTGCGCGAGAAGATCGATTTCGAGCCCTTCGGGGCGAGCGCAGCGACGGGAAACAGCCCCGGGGCGAGCGCAGCGACGGGAAACGACGGAGTAGGAGTGAGTTCATGAGCGAGCCGTTCAAGAAGTTCGTCTGCCTGCAGTGCGGCTTCGAGTACGACGAGGAGAAGGGCTGGCCGGAGGACGGCATCGCCCCGGGCACCCGCTGGGCCGACATCCCCGAGGACTGGAGCTGCCCCGACTGCGGCGCCGCCAAATCCGACTTCGACATGGTGGAGGTCGTGGCGTCGTGACCGCCGCGGCCGCAGTACCGGACGGACCCGAGGGGCCGCGCCCTGCGGCACCTCGGGTGCCGTACGCCGAGGCGTCACGGGTCCTGCTGCGGCACTCGATCCTGGACGGCATGCGAGAACTGTTGCTGGCCAAGGACTGGTCGTCGATCACGCTGTCCGACGTCGCGCGCGCCGCCGGCATCAGCCGACAGACGATCTACAACGAATTCGGCTCGCGCCAGGGCCTGGCCGAGGGGTACGCGATGCGCCTCGCCGACCGCCTGGTCGACGCCGTCGAGCACGCCATCTACGCCAACGTCGGCGACATCGAGTCCGCGTTCCTGCAGGGCTTCCGGATGTTCTTCACCGAGTCGGCGTCCGATCCGCTCGTCATCTCGTTGCTGACCGGTGTCGCCAAACCCGATCTGCTGCAGATCATCACCACCGACAGCGCGCCGATCATCTCGCACTGTTCGAAGCGTCTCACCGAGGCGTTCCGCGGCAGCTGGGTGCAGATTTCCGACGACGACGCCGGGGTGCTCGCGCGGGCGATCGTCCGGCTGGCGATCAGTTACGTGTCAATGCCGCCGGAAGCGGACCACGATGTGGCCGCTGACCTGGCCCGGCTCATGACGCCGTTCGCCGACCGTTACGGTAGTGGGGATACCCCGTAGCCGTCAGCGCGCCATTCGAGTTGTTTCCTGGCGCCTGTCCCGCGAGCCCGCAGGCCATGGGGTCACTCCAGTGGAACGAATGAATGGGGCTCTAATCCATGACGGAATTGAAGGCAGACGTCCGTAACGGCATCGACTACAAGGTCGCCGATTTGTCCGAGGCCGAGTTCGGCCGCAAGGAGATTCGCCTCGCCGAGCACGAGATGCCCGGCCTGATGGCGCTTCGCCGCGAATACCACGACGTGCAGCCGCTCAAGGGCGCGCGCATCTCCGGCTCGCTGCACATGACCGTGCAGACCGCCGTGCTGATCGAGACGCTGACCGCGCTGGGCGCCGAGGTGCGCTGGGCGTCGTGCAACATCTTCTCCACCCAGGACCACGCGGCCGCGGCCGTCGTCGTCGGCCCGCACGGCACCGTCGAGGAGCCCAAGGGCACCCCGGTCTTCGCCTGGAAGGGCGAGACGCTGGAGGAGTACTGGTGGTGCGCCGAGCAGATGCTCACCTGGGACGGCGAGCCGGCCAACATGATCCTGGACGACGGCGGCGACGCCACCATGCTGGTGCTGCGCGGTGCGCAGTGGGAGAAGGCGGGCGTCGTGCCCCCGGCCGAGGAAGACGACTCGGCCGAGTGGAAGGTCTTCCTGGAGCTCGTGCGCAAGGGCTTCGAGAACGACAAGACCAAGTGGACCAAGATCGCCGAGTCAGTCAAGGGTGTCACCGAGGAGACCACCACCGGCGTGCTGCGGCTGTACCAGTTCGCCGCCGCGGGGGAGCTGGCGTTCCCCGCCATCAACGTCAACGACTCGGTCACCAAGAGCAAGTTCGACAACAAGTACGGCACCCGCCACTCGCTGATCGACGGCATCAACCGCGGCACCGACGTGCTGATCGGTGGCAAGAAGGTGCTGATCTGTGGCTACGGCGACGTCGGCAAGGGTTGTGCCGAGTCGATGGCCGGCCAGGGCGCGCGCGTCGCGGTCACCGAGATCGACCCGATCAACGCGCTGCAGGCGCTGATGGACGGCTTCGACGTCGTCACCGTCGAGCAGGGCATCCCCGAGGCCGACATCGTCATCACCGCGACCGGCAACTTCGACATCATCCTGCTCGAGCACATGAAGGCCATGAAGAACCAGGCCATCCTGGGCAACATCGGCCACTTCGACAACGAGATCGACATGGCGGCCCTCGAGAAGTCGGGTGCCACCAAGCTGAACATCAAGCCGCAGGTCGACCTGTGGACCTTCGGTGACACCGGCAAGTCGATCATCGTGCTGTCCGAGGGCCGTCTGCTCAACCTGGGCAACGCGACCGGCCACCCGTCGTTCGTGATGTCGAACTCGTTCTCCAACCAGGTCATCGCCCAGATCGAGCTGTGGACCAAGAACGACGAGTACGACAACGAGGTCTACCGCCTGGCCAAGCACCTCGACGAGAAGGTCGCGCGTATCCACGTCGAGGCTCTCGGCGGCACGCTGACCAAGCTCAGCAAGGAGCAGGCCGAGTACATCGGCGTCGACGTCGACGGCCCGTATAAGCCGGAGCACTACCGCTACTGAGGCTGTTCGCGGTCAGTTTGCGCTGTCCGCGTGAGCACACTCGAAAGCCCCCAATTCCCACGGGAATTGGGGGCTTTCGCAGTTTTCGGGCTCGGCACACATCGACGAATTAGCTGACCGCAGGCACGAGCGGCGCCGATATATTGCGCTGAGCGATAATTTTTGTGTTCGGCGCCACACTCAGATGTTTGCTGAAGATCTGCTGGTTAGCGGATCTCGGCGTTAGAATTTCCGCACACCAGGGCACCCTCGTGAAGGGACGTCGGCCATGCGGAAGAACCGATGGGAAAGACGCATCGCGTTGCTGGCTGTGGTCGGCGTCACGTTGACCGGCTGCGACGGCGTCAACCTCGGCAGCCTGGACATCTTCGGCTCCGCGTCGCCTGCGGTGAAGGGCCCGCCGATACCGCCCGAGATGGTCCGGCATGACGTGCAGCAACTGGTCTGGCAGTTCCCGCAGTTGCGCAAGCCCGACGAGGCGGTGTGGGTCACCTGGAACAACAGTGGCGATCCCAGCCTGGCCGGCAAGGTCAACTGGATCGACGCGGTGATCAAGCTGCCCCCGGCGGAGACCACTCGATTGATCGCCGAATACCACCCGGCCGACACCGATCGGCGGCCGACGGTGCAGAAGATTCTGCAGCCGGAACTGCCCGGCGGTCCGTACCTGTCGGGGCCCGAACTCAACAACCACTTCTCCGGTTCGGGCATGACCACGCAGGCGTTCCTCGACCGCGACGCGAACGTCCTGGTGCTGACGACGAAGTCGGGCGGACCCGCGCCGTCGTAACCGTCTAGCGTGGTGGCGTGCGCGCTCTGATCCGCGTGACGGCGTTCGTGGTGGTGCTGGCTCTGCTGGCTGCCTGTGGCGCGGACCGTCCGCCCGCTTCTCCATTCCCTGCTGCGACGGGCCGGGGCTCGTGCGCCGTCGATACCGAACGCGATGTCGGCGCCACCATGCGCGACGGCGTCGTCCTGCGCGCCGACGTCTACCGCCCTCGAACCGCTGACCCGGTGCCGGTATTGCTGATGCGGACGCAGTACGGCAAGTCCGGGGCGCAGACGTCGCCGGAGCGCTACGAACCGCCGGATTGGTTCGCCTCGCACTGCTATCTCGTTGTCGTGCAGGACGTTCGGGGCCAGGGGAGCTCCGGCGGGGTGTTCAGTGAGTTCACCAATGACATGGCCGACGGCTACGACACCGTCGAATGGGCCGCCGGTCTGCCCGGCGCGAACGGCAAGGTGGCGATGTACGGATCGTCGTACGTCGGTGCGACGCAATGGCTTGCAGCGGTGACGGCGCCGCCGCATCTGGTGACGATCGCGCCCGCCAACACCGCGTCCGACTACTACGACGGCTGGACCTACGAGGGCGGCGAGTTCCGGTTGGCGTTCGTGCAGCCGTGGGCCATCGAGTCGATTGCGCTCGGTGCCGCGCAGAACCGCCGGGACGCCGAAGCCGAACGGCTGTTGCGGGACGCCGGCGCCGATCCGACGCGATGGCTGAATTTCCGCCCGCAGCAGGACCTTCCGCCGATGCAGCCCCACAATCCGGCGGTGGCGCCGTGGTACTTCGACTGGGTCCGGCACAACACGCGCGACGCCTTCTGGCAGCAGGTCAGCATTCGCGACCGGTATCCGGCGGTGCGAATTCCGGTGCTGCACTTCGAGGGCTGGTACGACGCGTTCCTGGCCGGCGGTGTGGAGAACTTCGCCGGGATGGTGGCCCACGGTGGCAACGACTTCGCGCGTACGAACCAGCGTCTGGTCATCGGGCCGTGGGACCACGTCGCGTGGGGTCGAGCTGATTCCGAGCCCGCACCGATGCTCAAAGACATTGGAGCGGTGGGCAACAGCCCGATCAACGAGCTGATGCTGGCGTGGTTCGACCACTTCTTGAAGGGCGTCGACAACGGTGTGGCGGGCAAGCCGCGCGTCGATTACTTCACCATGGGTGCCAACGCCTGGAAGACGGCCGCCAATTGGCCACTGCCGCAGACGCAATGGATCAACTACTACCTCTCGGGCTCCGGCGGCATCGCGGACCGCGACGGCAAGCTGTTGCCGGTGCTGCCCGGACCACAACCGCCCGACACCTACACCTACGACCCGCTCAATCCGGCACCGAGCCTGGGTGGGCACTCCTGCTGTGGTGCGAAGTCCGGTCCGCAAGGGCCGTACGACCAGACGCCGGTCGAACAGCGATCCGATGTGCTGGTGTACACCGGCGACCCGGTGACCCGGGACACCGAGATCACCGGGGCGGCCACCGTCTCGCTGTGGGCCCAATCTTCAGCTGTGGACACCGATTTCACGGCCAAGCTGGTGGTGGTCAAGCCCGATGGGACGGCCGTCAACCTGAACAACGGCATCATCCGGGCGTCGTTCCGGGACTCGTTGTCGGCGCCGACGCCGATCGTCCCCGGCCAGCCGTACCAGTACCGCATCCAAATCTGGCCCACCAGTTACCAACTCAAGCCGGGGGACCGGGTGCGGGTCGAGATTTCCAGCAGCGACTACCCGCAGTTCGCGCCGAATCCCAACACCGGTGCGCCGTTCGGGCGGGATGCGGCGACCGTCGTTGCGACGCAGACCATCCTGCACGACGCCGCCCATCCGTCGTCGATCACGTTGCCGGTGATCGCGAACTGAGTCCGGCTAGCGACTGCAGTCCAGCGACACTGTGATGGTCCGTCGTACCACCACGCGGATGATCTGGTCCCGGTTGCCGGGGCCGTCCACCCGGATGAGCCGGGTCTGCTCCTGCGGGTTGCGGACGCTGGTCACCACGCACTGATCGAGCGGCGCGGTACCGACCCGGTCGACATTCACGTGGAATCCCTCGGCTTCCAGCTGGCCGATGGTGACTATCGCCGACTCGGCGGCTGCCGGCGCGGCGGGGGCCAGTACGGCAGCAGTGGTGGTGAGAGCTATGAGAGTTATTAGTGCAGTACGCATCTCAGGGTCCTTCCGGTCCTATACCCAATGACACGTAGGAGCGATGGAAAACGTTCGATTGTGTCCTGAAGGGGTTATCGGTGTGTTCGCCGTTTTCGTGACATTTGTCGGATCTGGCGGTAGAATCGAACACATGTTCGAACATGTGGGTGTCGGGGCCGGTGGTGTGCTGGTTCACGATGCCTCTGTGGTCGACGCGGTGGTGCATTTCGCGCGGGTGTCGAATGTCGCTGAGTGCGGGAAGTTTCGGGCGATCGCGGATCTGGTGGCGTTGCGTGTCGATGACGAAGATGGCCGGCAGTGGTGGGCCTGTGATGGGTGGGATGCTGCGGTCGCCGAGGTGGGGGCGGCGCTGGGGATCGGGAAGCGTGAAGCGTCGGGGCAGTTGTCGATTGCGGTCGCGTTGCGCTTCCGCCTGCCGAAGGTGGCGGCGGTGTTCGCTGATGGTGGGGTGTCGGCGCGGACGGTCGGGACGATCTGTTGGCGCACCCGTTTGGTGGAGGATCCCAATACGCTGGCGGTGATCGATGTTGCGTTGGCGGGGGCGCTGTCGGAGTGGGCGGGGTTGTCGCGCAAGAAGATTGAACGCAAGATCGACGGTTGGGTGCAGAAGTTCGACCCGGCCGCTGTTTTGAAGGTGCGCTCGGCCGCGCGCCGGCGTGGGGTCGGGGTGGGTAAGCCCGATGATGAGACCGGGGTGGCGTCGATCTGGGGTGCGCTGTTGGCCACCGATGCCGAGTTGCTGGATCGGGTGCTGGACGAGATGGCCCGGCAGGTGTGTGAGGACGATCCGCGGACGTTCGGGCAGCGGCGTGCTGACGCGCTCGGGGTGTTGGCGGCCCGTGGGGATCGGCTCGCGTGCCAGTGCGGCAATCCCGATTGCCCGGCGGCTGGGCCGGATGCGCGGGCGGCGGCGGTGGTGATTCATGTGCTCACCGATCAGCTGCCGGTGCCGGTGGCGGATCCGCTGTTGCACGGGGATCCGGCCGCGCCTCAGACCCCGACTCCGGCGCGAGAACCGCATCCCGCACCACAACCGGATCCCGCGCCTGAGCCGGTCTTCACACCCGAGCCTGAGCCTGAGCCCGCGCCGGCGGATGACATGGCGCCGATGCCCGCGCCTGCGTCGGCGGCCGACTCGGGGTCTGCCGATGCCTCGACCCCTGCTGGGGACGAACGGGCCGGCGACAGCACGTCCACGCCAGTGCCGGCCAGCAGACCCGCGCATACACCTGCTCCGGCGGCTGAGTCGGCGTCCACCCCTGAAGCTCATGCGGCGCACCCGCCGGTCCCGACTTCCGCTCCGACTTCCACCAAGCCCCCGGCGCCGGTATGCACCCCGGTCGGTTATGTCCTCGGCGGCGGCGTGGTGCCCCCGGCGGTGCTCGCCGATCTGGTGGCCCGCGGTGCGAAGGTCCGCACCGTCGCCTCGGCCGCGGATCTGGATGAGGTGCCGCGGTACCGGCCCACGGCGGCGATGGATGAATTCGTCCGGGTGCGGGCCATGACGTGCATGTTCCCGGGCTGTGATCAGCCTGCCACCGCCTGCGATGTGGACCATACGATTGCGTGGCCGGTCGGGCCGACGCATCCGGGCAACCTGAGCCCGAAGTGCCGCAAACACCACCTGCTCAAAACGTTCTACGGCGGGCCGGATGGCTGGAGTGACCGTCAACAGCCTGACGGGACGATTGTGTGGACCGCACCCACCGGCCACACCTACATCAGCGTGCCGGAAAGTCGAATCCTGTTTCCTCGCACGGTCACCGACACCCCGCTGCCGAACCCACCGCCAGAGGACACCGATCTGGACGCCCCACCGGCTCCTGGCCGGGATGTGATGATGCCCATCCGGCGCCGCACCCGCGCCCAGAACCAGGCCCAGCAGATCGCCTACGAACGCGCCCTCAACCAAGCCGACATCGACGAGCGCGAAGCCGCACAAGAAGCCTTCGCCCGCCAGCGTAAAGAACGCCAAGAACGCGAAGCCGCAGAAACCGCGGCGGCCGAATCAGCAGAGCAACAAGACATCCCACCGCCACTCTGAGTGCGGCGTAATACCCCTGAAAAGGCATGACTTTCAGGGTATTCACGCGTGTCGCTCACGGATAGAGGGCTATTTCACCCCGATGGCGCCAGCCTGGCGCCTCACGATCAGTTGGACGTGGATGCAGTACGCCCGCCACCTCCAGCCGGATCCGCCATCGGGTCAGGCTCGTCGAGTGGTGGGACGTCTTGGCCGTCGAGGACCTTGCACAGACGGTCTTTGTCGAGCTGCCCCTCCCAATTGGCCACCACGAACGTCGCGACACAGTTGCCCAGCAAGTTCACCGAGACGCGCATCGAGTCCATGATGCGGTCGGCGCCCAGGAGCAGGGCCACCGCGGCGACCGGGATGGCGCCGTGGCCGATGGCGGCGACGGTCGCTGACAGCGCGAGGAATGAGGACCCGGGAACGCCGGCCATGCCCTTGGACGTCAGCATCAGTACCAGCACCGCGGTGATCTGCTCACCCAGGCTCAGGTTCACGCCCAATGCCTGGGCCAGGAACAGCACACAGATCGAGAGGTAGAGGGTCGCTCCGTCGAGATTGAACGAGTAGCCCGTCGGCACCACCAGACCCGTTGTGGTGCGTGAACATCCGGCATTGGTCAGCTTGGCCATGATGCGCGGCAGCACAACCTCGGTGGAAGCGGTGCCGAGCGCAAGGAACAGCTCGTCCTTGATGTACACGACGAACTTCCACAGGTTCACTCCCGCGAAGACCTTCGCAACGACCGCGAGCACCACGATGAACAAGACGGCGGCGAGGTAGCAAGCGCCGATCAGTTTGGCGAAACTGCTCAGGGAGCCGATGCCGTACTGGCCGATGATGTAGGCCATCGCCCCGAAGGCGCCGATGGGCGCCAGTCGCATCACCCAGCCGATGACCGTGAAGAACACGTGGCTCAGATGGTCGACGATCTCGAGGATGACGGGCGGGCCCTTCTCGCCGAACTTTGCCAACGCCAGCCCGAAGAGGACGGCGAAGAACAGGACCTGGAGCAGGTTGTTCTCAGTGAACGCCTTGAACACCGACTCGGGGATGATGTTCAGCAGAAAATCGACGGTGTGCGGCAGCTCTTTGTTCTGGGTCTTCTTCGCGATCGCGTCGGCCCCGGACGCCAGCGTGGCGGCGTCGACGTGGAAACCGGCCCCGGGTTTGACGATGTTGCCGACGACCAGCCCGAAGAGCAGCGCGAAGGTGGTCACCGCCTCGAAGTAGATCAACGCTTTCACGCCGATCCGGCCGACGGACTTGAGGTCGCCGACGTGCGCAATGCCCAGCACGACGGTGCAGAAGATGATCGGCGCGATCAGCATCTTGATCAGCTTGATGAAGCCGTCGGCGAGCGGCTTGAGGTCGGCGCCGACCTTGGGCTGCAGCCAGCCGACGAGGATGCCGGCGACGATCGCGACGAGCAGCTGCACGAAAAGCGACGTGTACCAAGGAGGCTTGTTCGCGAGCCGGATCATCTCGCTTTTGGGCGGTTGCATGGTGGTCGCCATCGCGCGAAAGTACTGATCGGGCGTCACCGCGCGATTTCTGCGATGTTTCTGTGACGTCGCGCATGAGATATATCGAATCCAGCAATTAGTCTCGCCACGTGCTGATCGCAATCGAAGGCGTCGATGGTGCGGGGAAGAACACGCTGACCCAGGGTCTGCGGGCGCAGTTCGAGGCCCGCGGGAAGTCGGTGACCACCGTGGCGTTCCCGCGCTACGGCCGCTCGGTCGAGGCGGATATCGCCGCCGAGGCGCTCCATGGCCGGCACGGCGACCTCGCCGATTCGGTGTACGCCATGGCGATGCTGTTCGCGCTCGACCGCGCGGGCGCCAAGGCCGAGATCGCCGCATTGAACGACGCGCACGATGTTGTGATCCTCGACCGCTACGTTGCGTCCAACGCCGCCTACAGCGCGGCCCGGCTGCATCAGGGGGCGGGCGGGGACGTCGTCGCCTGGGTGCGGGAGTTGGAGTTCGAGCGGTTGGCGCTGCCGGTGCCGGACTGGCAGCTCTATCTCAATGTGCCGACCGATCTCGCCGCAGAGCGGGCGGCACGCCGGGAAGCTCAGGACGCGACGCGAACCCGCGACGCCTACGAGCGCGACGGTGGCCTGCAGGGCCGCACGGCCGCGGTGTACACCGCGCTCGCGGCCGAAAACTGGGTCGGCCGTTGGGCTTTGGTCGCCCCGGACGTCGACCCGGGGGAGCTGGCCACAACGCTGCTGGGGTGATCTGGCCGCCTCGTCTACCAGCGAGTTGTCAGGTAAGAGGCAAAACACCCATCGGAGATCACAGCTTTATCGCGATCTGGTGACACCATGGACGCCATGAGGCAACGCATTCTGGTCGTCGACGACGACCCATCTCTGGCCGAGATGCTCACCATCGTGCTGCGGGGCGAAGGCTTCGACACCGCCGTCATCGGTGACGGCAGCCAGGCGCTGACCGCGGTCCGCGAGCTGCGCCCGGATCTGGTGCTGTTGGACCTCATGCTGCCCGGAATGAACGGCATCGACGTGTGCCGTGTGCTGCGCGCCGACTCTGGCGTGCCGATCGTCATGCTGACCGCCAAGACCGACACGGTCGACGTGGTGCTGGGCCTGGAGTCCGGTGCCGACGACTACGTCATGAAGCCCTTCAAACCGAAGGAGCTGGTGGCGCGGGTGCGTGCGCGGTTGCGCCGCAACGACGACGAACCGGCAGAGATGCTGTCCATCGCCGACGTCGACATCGACGTGCCGGCCCACAAGGTGACCCGCCAGGGTGAGCAGATTTCGCTGACTCCGCTGGAGTTCGACCTGCTCGTGGCCCTCGCCCGGAAGCCGCGCCAAGTCTTCACTCGTGACGTGCTGCTCGAACAGGTGTGGGGCTACCGCCACCCGGCAGACACCCGCCTGGTGAACGTCCACGTGCAGCGGCTGCGGGCCAAGGTCGAGAAGGACCCGGAGAACCCGCAGGTGGTGCTCACCGTTCGAGGAGTGGGATACAAGGCCGGACCGCCGTGATCGGACGGCTCGTCAAGCCCGAGCCTGAGACCGTAGGGCGCCGGTGATCTGGGGATCCCGACGGCGTATCCGTGGCGGTTTCGGCTCGGGCGCTTTCGTGCGCGGGCTGGGTGCTGTCGGCCGGGTGGTCGGCTATGCCTGGCGCCGCTCGCTACAACTGCGTGTGGTGTCCCTGACGCTGGGGTTGTCCCTTGCCGTCATCCTGGTGCTGGGTTTCGTGCTGACCAGCCAGATCACCGACCGCATCCTCGAAGCCAAGGTCCGTGCCGGCACCGAAGAGGTCGAGCACGCCCGCACGACGGTGAGCGGCATCGTCGGCGGCGAGGAGACGCGCTCGCTGAACAGCAGCCTGCAGCTGGCGCGCAACACGCTCATCGACCGCAAGGTCGATTCGGGCTCGCGGCTGGCCGGTGCGTTCGACGCGGTGCTGGTGGTACCGGGTGACGGTCCGCGCGCGGCCACGTCGGCCGGGCCGGTGGGCGAGATTCCGAACTCGTTGCGCGACTTCGTCAAAGCGGGCCAGGTCAGCTACCAGTACGCGACCGTCCACACCGATGGCTTCTCCGGTCCCGCGCTGATCGTCGGCAGCCCGACGTCGTCGCAGGTCACCAACCTCGAGCTGTACCTGATCTTTCCGCTGAGCAACGAAGAGAGCACCATCGCGCTGGTGCGCGGCACCATGGCCACCGGTGGCATCGTGCTGCTGGGTCTGCTCGCGGCTATCGCGCTGCTGGTGGCCCGGCAGATCGTGCTGCCGGTGCGGTCGGCGTCGCGCATCGCCGAGCGGTTCGCCGAGGGACACCTCACCGAGCGCATGCCGGTACGCGGTGAGGACGACATGGCGCGCCTGGCGGTGTCGTTCAACGACATGGCCGAGAGCCTGCACAAGCAGATCACCCAGCTCGAAGAGTTCGGAAACCTGCAGCGCCGCTTCACCTCTGACGTCAGCCACGAGCTGCGGACGCCGCTGACGACGGTCCGCATGGCCGCGGACCTCATCTACGACCACAGCGAGGAACTCGACCCGGCGCTGCGGCGCTCGACGGAGTTGATGGTCAACGAACTCGACCGCTTCGAGACACTGCTGGCCGACCTGCTCGAAATCTCCCGGCACGACGCCGGTGTGGCCGAGCTGTCGGTGGAATCGGTCGACCTGCGCGACACCGTGCAGAGCGCACTCGACAACGTCGGCCACCTGGCCGACGACGCAAACATCAAACTCGCCGTGCATCTTCCGGACGAGGCCGTCATCGCCGAGGTGGATCCGCGCCGCGTCGAGCGGATCCTGCGCAACCTCATCGCCAACGCGATCGACCATGCGGAGAAGAAGCCCGTTCAGATCAAGATGGCCGCCGATGTGGATACCGTGGCAGTGACGGTCCGCGATTTCGGCGTGGGTCTGCGACCGGGCGAGGAGAAGATGGTGTTCAGCCGGTTCTGGCGCTCTGACCCCTCGCGGGTGCGGCGCTCCGGCGGCACCGGCCTCGGCCTGGCCATCAGCATCGAGGATGCCCGCCTGCACCAGGGTCGGCTGGAGGCCTGGGGCGAACCCGGCCACGGCGCCTGCTTCCGGCTCACGCTGCCGCTGGTGCGCGGTCACAAGGTGACCACCAGCCCGCTGCCCCTCAAACCCACTGGGCCCAAATCGGTTACGGCTCTCTCGTCCGGGGAACTGCCCGCGGGGGACGCATCGTGAAAGGGGCACTGGCGCTCTGCGCGGTGCTGATGCTGGTCCTGACGGGGTGCGCCGGCGTACCCAGTTCGTCGGCACCACAGGCCGTGGGCACCGTCGACCGGCCGGCGCCGCGCAACCTGCCGACGCCGTCGCCCGGCATGGACCCGGACCTGCTGCTGCGCGAATTCCTCAAAGCCACCGCCGATCCCGCGAACCGGCACCTGGCGGCGCGCCAGTTCCTCACCGAATCGGCATCCCGGTCGTGGGACGACGCCGGTAGCGCCCTGCTGATCGACCGCGTTGTGTTCGTGGAAACCCGTGGCACGGACAAGGTTTCGGTGACCATGCACGCCGACATCCTGGGCTCGCTGTCGGACGTCGGGGTGTTCGAGACGGGGGAGGGCGCGCTGCCCGACCCGGGCCCCATCGATCTGGTGAAGACGCCGCGGGGCTGGCGCATCGACAAGCTGCCCAACGGGGTATTCCTGGATTGGCAACAGTTCCAGTCCACCTACAAACGCGACACGCTGTACTTCGTCGACCCGACCGGCAAGACCGTCGTGCCCGACCCGCGCTACGTCGCGGTGTCCGACCCGGACCAGCTCGCCACCGAACTCGTCACCAAGCTGCTGTCCGGACCGCGGCCCGAGATGGCAAGCAGCGTACGGAATCTGATGGCCGCACCGCTGCGGTTGCGGGGTCCGGTGACGCGGGCCGACGGCGGCAAGACCGGTGTCGGACGCGGCTACGGCGGCGCCCGCATCGACCTCGAGAGCCTGTCGACCACCGACCCGCACAGCCGGCAACTGCTTGCGGCGCAGATCATCTGGACGCTGTTCCGGGCCGGGGTCAACGGCCCGTACGTGATCAACGCCGACGGCGCCGCCCTCGACGACCGCTTCGCCGAAGGCTGGAACACCTCCGACGTCGCGGCCACCGATCCGGGTGCCGACCCCGGCGCCGCGGCCGGCCTGCATGCTCTGGCCGGGGGATCGCTGGTGTCGCTGGAAGGTGACAACGCGCCGCGGGTCGCCGGGGCGTTCGGCCAACTGCCGGGCCAGACCTCGGCGGCGTTGTCGCGTAGCGGGCAGGAGGTCGCCTCGGTGGTGACGCTGCGGCCCGGCGCCCCGGACATGGCGCAGTCGCTGTGGGTGGGTCCGGTCAACGGCGACGCCGCACAGGCGCTCGACGCGCATACGCTGTCGCGTCCCAGCTGGTCGCTCGACGACGCGATCTGGATCGTCGTCGATGGCGCCAACGTCGTGCGCGCGATCCAGGAGGCGGCGTCAGGCCAACCCGCCCGCATTCCTGTCGACTCGTCGGCGGTGGCCACCAAATTCCCCGGCCCGATCAGCGCGCTGCAGTTGTCGCGGGACGCCACCCGCGCCGCGATGGTGATCAACGGCCAGGTGATCCTGGCCAGCGTCGAGCAGCGCGAGGGCGGCCAGCTCGCGCTCACCTATCCACGCCGGCTCGGTTTCGGCCTGGGCAACACGGCGCTGTCGCTGTCCTGGCGCACCGGCGACGACATCGTCGTGACCCGCACCGACGGCGCGCACCCCGTGTCGTACGTCAACCTCGACGGCGTCAACTCCGACGGGCCCACCAGGAACCTGGTCGTCCCGGTGTCGACCGTGGCCGCGAACACCTCGACGGTGTACCTCGCCGACCAACGTGGCGTGCTCCAGCTGTCGGGTTCGGCAGCGGACAACAACCTCATGTGGACCGATGTCCGGCCGCTGATGGTCGCGGGCGCACTGCCCGTGCTTCCTGGCTGAATCAATCTGTCGTACCCCCGCGCCATGCTGGCCTCATGCTCGACCTCGTCCTGCCCGTCGAATGCGGTGGCTGCGGTGCGCCGTCGACCCGCTGGTGCCCCGCCTGCGCGGCGGAACTGACCGTCCGCCCCGACGAGCCGCACGTCGTCTCGCCGCGGGAGGACCCCGGCATCCCGGTGTTCGCGCTCGGGCGCTACGCCGGGGCCAGAAGGCGCGCCGTCGTCGGGCTCAAAGAACATGGCCGCACCGATCTCGTCGCACCGCTCGCCGACGCCGTCGCCGCGGCGCTGCGGACGCTGATCGCCTGGGGCCTGATCGTGCCGCCGCTGACGGTGGTGCCCGCGCCCACCCGGAGTCTGGCCGCCCGGCGCCGCGGCGGCGACCCCGTCGCGAAGATCGCCCGCACCGCGGCCGCGGGTCTACCGGGAATGACGGTCCAGCCGGCATTGGCCATGCGGGCCTTCGCGCGCGACTCGGTGGGCCTCTCCAGCGCGCAGCGCCAGCGCAACATCCGCGGCCGCGTCCGACTGCGCACACCGGTGCGCGGGGAGGCCGTCGTGTTCGACGATGTGGTGACGACGGGTGCGACGGCAGCTGAGGCCGTTCGGGTCCTGCAAACATCCGGAGCGCAGGTGGCGGCGGTGCTCGCAATAGCACACGCGTGACCCTCCAGGCGGCATGACACGGCCGGAGGAGTACGTACATCAACTCGATATGAAGTTCTCAAAACCGGTATGCGAAATCGGTGGCACGACTAGGTGAACTCGGACTACCGTCGGCTGCAACCACCCGTGAAGCCTCACGGCGGTACCGACATATTCACTCGGTGCCAAATCGCTGACAGCGGTAGGAGGTGAGTAGTCAACACCTTGCGCCGGGCTGCGGCGACTTGCAGACCCGCTCGGCGCGTAGTTCAGACCGTGTGCAAGAAGAGCCACACGTGCACTGCGAGAGAGAAGCGAGTTGCTAAGCATGACAACCCAATCCGTGGATTCTGCCCGCTCGACCATGTTTGCCGACGACACCGAGCCTGCGCCCGAACCGCACGCCGACGTCGTCGTCAAGGGCCGCAACGTCGAGGTCCCCGAACACTTCCGCATCTACGTTTCCGAGAAGCTCGCTCGATTGGAGCGCTTCGATCGCACCATCTACCTGTTCGATGTCGAACTCGACCACGAGAAGAACCGGCGCCAGCGCAAGAACTGCCAGCATGTCGAGATCACGGCACGCGGCCGCGGGCCGGTCGTTCGTGGCGAAGGCTGTGCGGACAGCTTCTATGCGGCCCTCGAATCGGCCGTCGGCAAACTCGAGAACCGGCTCAGGCGCAGCAAGGACCGCCGCAAGATCCACTACGGCGACAAGACGCCGGTGGGCCTGGCCGAGGCGACGTCCATCGTGCCGCCCGAGGATCTGCCGGAGGTGCCGAACCAGACCGCAGCCGCCGAGGTCGACGACCATGTGCCCGGTCAGGTGGTCCGCGTCAAGGAGCACCCGGCCAACCCGATGACGGTCGATGATGCGCTCTACGAGATGGAGCTGGTCGGACACGACTTCTTCCTGTTCCACGACAAGGAGAGCGACCGGCCGACGGTGGTCTACCGCAGACATGCCTACGACTACGGATTGATCCGTCTGTCCTGAGGTCCCGCTGATGCGCCCCCGGCCGAACCGCCGGGGGCGCACTCTTATCTGCCGATTCCGCCGGTCACCTACGATGGTCACGTCTAACCCGCTGACGTATATCCGTTCCAGACCCACAGGGGAAAAGCGTGCTGTCGAAGTTGCTCCGCATCGGTGAAGGCCGCATGGTCAAGCGCCTGCAAAAGGTCGCCGACTATGTCAACACCTTGTCCGATGACGTCGAGAAGCTGTCGGACGACGAGCTGCGCGCCAAGACCGAAGAGTTCAAGAAGCGCATCGCCGGTGGTGAGTCGCTCGACGACCTGCTGCCCGAGGCCTTCGCCGTCGCCCGCGAGGCGGCCTGGCGCGTGCTGGACCAGCGCCACTTCGACGTCCAGGTGATGGGCGGCGCCGCGCTGCACTACGGCAACGTCGCCGAGATGAAGACCGGTGAGGGCAAGACCCTGACCTGTGTGCTCCCGGCCTACCTCAACGCGCTCTCCGGCAAGGGTGTGCACGTCGTCACCGTCAACGACTACCTGGCCAAGCGCGACAGCGAGTGGATGGGCCGTGTGCACCGCTTCCTCGGCCTGGAGGTCGGGGTGATCCTGTCGCAGCTGACGCCGGAGGAGCGTCGCGCCGCGTACAACGCCGACATCACCTACGGCACGAACAACGAGTTCGGCTTCGACTACCTGCGCGACAACATGGCGCACTCGGTCGACGACATGGTCCAGCGCGGCCACAACTTCGCCATCGTCGACGAGGTCGACTCGATCCTCATCGACGAGGCCCGTACCCCGCTGATCATCTCCGGCCCCGCCGATGGCGCGTCGAACTGGTACACCGAGTTCGCGCGCATCGCGCCGCTCATGGAGAAGGACGTCCACTACGAGGTCGACATCCGCAAGCGCACCATCGGTGTGCACGAGGCCGGTGTGGAGTTCGTCGAGAACCAGCTGGGCATCGACAACCTCTACGAGGCCGCCAACTCGCCGCTGGTCAGCTACCTGAACAACGCCATCAAGGCCAAGGAACTGTTCCAGCGCGACAAGGACTACATCGTCCGCGACGGCGAGGTCGTCATCGTCGACGAGTTCACCGGCCGTGTGCTGGTCGGCCGCCGCTACAACGAGGGCATGCACCAGGCCATCGAGGCCAAGGAGCACGTCGAGATCAAGGCCGAGAACCAGACCCTGGCCACCATCACGCTGCAGAACTACTTCCGGCTCTACGACAAGTTGTCCGGCATGACCGGTACCGCGGAGACCGAGGCCGCCGAGCTGCACGAGATCTACAAGCTCGGCGTGGTGCAGATCCCCACCAACCGGACCATGATCCGCCAGGACCAGTCCGACCTCATCTACAAGACCGAAGAGGCCAAGTACATCGCTGTCGTCGACGACGTGCAGGAGCGCTACGAGAAGGGCCAGCCGGTCCTGATCGGTACCACCAGCGTCGAGCGGTCGGAGTACCTGTCCAAGCAGTTCACCAAGCGCCGCATCCCGCACAACGTGCTCAACGCCAAGTACCACGAGCAGGAGGCGAGCATCATCGCCGAGGCGGGCCGGCTGAAGGCCGTCACGGTCGCCACCAACATGGCCGGTCGTGGTACCGACATCGTGCTGGGCGGCAACGTCGACTTCATCACCGACGCGCGCCTGCGCAAGCGCGGTCTGGACCCGGTCGAGACCCCGGAGGAGTACGAGGCGGCCTGGCACGAGGAGCTGCCGAAGGTCAAGCAGCTGGTCGAGGAAGAGGCCAAGAAGGTCCGCGAGGTCGGTGGCCTCTACGTGCTGGGCACCGAACGCCACGAGTCCCGTCGTATCGACAACCAGCTCCGCGGTCGCTCGGGCCGTCAGGGTGACCCGGGCGAGTCCCGGTTCTTCCTGTCGCTGTCCGACGAGCTGATGCGCCGCTTCAACGGCGCCACCCTCGAGGCGTTGCTGACCCGGCTGAACCTGCCGGACGACGTGCCGATCGAGGCCAAGATGGTGACCCGCGCGATCAAGAGCGCGCAGACCCAGGTCGAAGGGCAGAACTTCGAGGTCCGCAAGAACGTCCTCAAGTACGACGAGGTGATGAACCAGCAGCGCAAGGTCATCTACCGCGAGCGCAAGGCGATCCTCGAGGGGGAGGACGTCCAGGACACGGCGCACAAGATGCTGGTCGACGTCATCACCGCCTACGTCGACGGCGCCACCGCCGAGGGCTACGCCGAGGACTGGGATCTGGCCAAGCTGTGGGACGCGCTCAAGACGCTGTACCCGGTGGGCCTGGACTACCACAACCTGATCGACTCCGACGAGGTCGGCGAGCCGGGCGAGCTGACGCAGGACGAGCTGCGTGAGGCGCTGATCGCCGATGCCGAAAAGGCTTATGCCAAGCGCGAAGCCGACCTGGAGGCCATCGCCGGTCCCGGTGCCATGCGGCAGCTGGAGCGCAGCGTCCTGCTGAACGTCATCGACCGCAAGTGGCGCGAGCACCTCTACGAGATGGACTACCTCAAGGAGGGCATCGGCCTGCGGGCCATGGCGCAGCGCGACCCGCTGGTCGAGTACCAGCGCGAGGGCTTCGACATGTTCACGGGCATGCTCGAAGGCTTGAAGGAGGAGTCGGTCGGCTTCCTGTTCAACGTGCAGGTCGAGGCTCAGCAGGCGCCGCAGGTGGCCCCGGTCGCCGCGCCGCAGGGGCTCGCGCAGTTCGCCGCGGAGGCCGAGCAGAACGCCGCCCAAGAGCAGGCCGCACCGGCCGCGTTGCGCGCCAAGGGAATTGAGGACAAGGCCCCGGCCATGACCTACAGCGGTCCAGCAGAGGACGGGTCCGCGGAGGTGCGTCGCGAGGGTGGCCGGCACGCGGCGGGCCCGGGCTCGCGTCGGGAACGCCGTGAGGCCGCGCGCAAGCAGAAGCGGCGGTAACCCGCTCAACCCAGCTGCAGGGCCACGAATTGCCAACGCCCGCCGAGCATTTCGATGCGTCCGGCGGCGGCGTGCAGTCGTGGCCCGCGGCTGAAGGTGGCGAACACCTCGGCGGCCGTGGGCAACCCGTCCTGTTCACGGGCGGTGCGTAGCCGCACCTTGCGCAGCGCTGCCGTGCCATCGCTCCGGTTGTGGTGGGGCCATGACGACATGGCGTCGAACAGTGTCGAGGTGACCAGCGGACGCAGCTGCGCCATCGGCCGGCGTCGGTCGCTGACCTCCAGGACCCGGCGCAGGGCAGCGTCGGCGAACATCAGCGCGGCCGTGGGCGGCGCGACCTCGTGCCGAGATACGACGGCGGATACGGTCGCGCAGTCCGGTTCGGGATCGGCCACCACCTGCAGTCGGTTGGGGGCACGCACCGCCGCGCCGGTCTCGATCGGCGCAGGCTCGTAGTCGACGATCGGCGCCGTGAGGTCGATGTCGATGCGGGTCGATGCGGTCATGAAATCTCTCCAGCGGTCGGTCAGGTGCGTGACGCATCTGCTGGAGAGTTGCAGACCGCTAAATCATCGCACCGGTTTCACCAGGTGCTCGACGCCAATTCGCCGATCCGGTGCTGCGGGGGACCGGTCCCGGGGATACCGTGACGGGGTCGTTCCGGCAGGGGTGAAGGAGGCACGGGCTGCATGGTGACCCGGTTGTCGGCGTCGGACGCGTCGTTCTACGGGCTGGAAGACTCATCGACACCCATGTACGTCGGGACGCTGTCCATCCTGCGTAAGCCGCGGGCCGGCCTGAGCTACGAGACGCTGCTGGCGACCGTCGAGGCCAGGCTGCCGCAGATCCCGCGCTACCGGCAGAAGGTCCGCGAGGTGACGCTCGGGCTGGCCCGGCCGGTCTGGGTCGACGACCGCGACTTCGACATCACCTATCACATCCGGCGCTCGGCGCTGCCGTCCCCGGGCAGTGATGCCCAGCTCCATGATCTGGTGGCCCGGCTGGGCTCGCGGCCGCTGGACAAGACCCGGCCGCTGTGGGAGATGTGCCTGGTCGAAGGGCTCTCCGACAATCGGCTGGCGATCTACACCAAGACCCACCAGGCCCTCGTCAACGGCATGACAGCGCTGGAGATCGGGCACGTCATCGCCGACCGCACGCAGAAGCCGCCCGAGTTCGGCGAGGACATCTGGATCCCGGGCCGCGAACCCAGCGACGCCTCGCTGCTGCTGGGCGCCATCGGGGAGTGGATCACGCGCCCGACGGCGCAGCTGGCCGCGGTCCAGTCGGCGGCGGCGGACATGATCTCCAGCACCGAACAGTTCGTCGAGGCCGGCCGGCGCGTCATCGACATGGCCCGCACGCTGGTCCGGGGCACCGCCCCGAGCAGTCCGCTGAACGCCACCGTGTCCCGCAACCGGCGGTTCACCGTCGCCAAACACGAGCTGGAGGAGTACCGCCAGCTACGGACGCGCTTCGACTGCGACGTCAACGACGTGGTGCTGTCGGTGGTGACCGGCGCGCTGCGGAACTGGCTGATGTCCCGCGGTCAATCGGTGTCGACGGGCCTGACAGTGCGGGCCATGGCGCCGATGTCGGTCTATCCCGAAACCGACCATCTGGAGACCGCCGGCCCCGGCCAGGCGATCAGCGAGGTGACGCCGTTCCTGGTCGACCTGCCGGTGGGCGAGAACAACGCGCTCGTCCGGCTGTCCCAGATCGCGCACGCCACCGAGACCCAGGCCACGACGACCACCCCGGTCGACGCGCGCACCATCGTCACGCTGTCGGGTTTCGCGCCGCCGACGCTGCACGCCATGGGCACCCGGGTCGCGACCAGCTTCCCGGCGCGCCAGTTCAACCTGTTGATCACCAACGTCCCCGGCGCGCAGAAGCAGATGTACGTCGCGGGCACCAAGCTGCTGGACACGTACGCGGTGCCGCCGCTGCTGAACAACCAGGTGCTGGCGCTCGGCATCACGTCGTACAACGGCAGCCTCTACTACGGCATCAACGCCGACCGCGAGGCCATGAGCGACGTCGACGTCTTCCCCAGCCTGTTGCGCGAGGCGCTCGACGAGCTGCGCGAGGTGGCGCGCTGATGGCGTCCAGGAAGGCCCGCAAGATTCCCAACGACGTCTACGAGGCCGAAATCTTCCGGCTGCAGACCGAGTTGGTGAAGCTGCAGGAGTGGGTGCGTGCCACCGGTGCCCGCATCGTCATCGTCTTCGAGGGGCGCGACGCCGCGGGCAAGGGCGGCACCATCAAGCGCATCACCGAATACCTGAGTCCGCGTATCGCGCGCGTCGCGGCGCTGCCGGCGCCGAGCGACCGGGAGCGAGGCGAGTGGTACTACCAGCGCTACATCGCGCACCTGCCGGCCAAAGGCGAGATCGTGCTGTTCGACCGGTCCTGGTACAACCGGGCCGGCGTCGAAAAGGTGATGGGGTTCTGCACCCCGCAGGAGCACGCGCTGTTCCTGCGGCAGACCCCGATCTTCGAGCAGATGCTGATCGACGACGGCATCATCCTGCGCAAGTACTGGTTCTCGGTGTCCGACGGCGAACAGCTGAAGCGGTTCCGGTCCCGCCTGAACGACCCCGTCCGGCAGTGGAAGCTCTCGCCCATGGACCTCGAGTCGGTGTACCGCTGGGAGGACTACTCGCGCGCCAAGGACGAGATGATGGTCCACTGCGACACCCCGCAGAGCCCCTGGTTCGTCGTCGAATCCGATATCAAGAAGCACGCGCGGCTGAACATGATCGCGCATCTGCTGTCGACGATCCCGTACGAGCCGGTCGACCATCCGAAGGTGGAGCTGCCGGAGCGTCCGGTCATCACCGGGACGTACATCCGGCCCTCACGCGAACTCACCACCTATGTGCCAGATCACGTGGCCGAGCTGATGAGCGATCCCGAGAGATCCCTTTAGAGTGCCCTGGTGCGTGTCTATATTCCGGCGACCCTGGCGATGCTGTCGCAACTCGTGGCAGACGGGGTGATGCCGGCCCGCAGCGGTACTGCGTTCGCGGTGACGCCGACGCTGCGTGAGGCCTACGCGCACGGCGACGAGGACGAGCTCGGCGAGATCGCGCTGCAGGAAGCCGCGCTGGCGTCACTGCGGCTGCTGGCCGGCGAAGGGGTCGGCGAGGACGCCGGGTTGCCGCCGCGGCGGGCGGTGCTGGTGGCCGAGGCCGAAGAGGTGACGGTCCGCCCGGATTTGGACGACGCGGTGGTGCGCCTGGCCGGGCCGGTCAAGCTGGCCGACGTGATCGCGGCGTACGTCGACAACTCGGCGGCCGAGCCGGCGGTGCTTGCTGCGGTGGCCGTCGTCGACGCCGCCGACCTCGGTGACGAGGACGCCGAGCTCACCGTCGGAGATGCTCAGGATCATGATCTGGCGTGGTACGCCGCTCAGGAGTTACCGTTTTTGTTGGAGCTTCTATAGCCCTTGTCCCTGGCTTGCAGGGGTAGCTACTTGTGCGTAGGTTACGGTACCGTAGGTTAGGACGACCAACCGAGCGGGAGTGAACGTGGCCAAGAACACCATCAAGGTCTCGGCCAATGTGGTCGACACGGTGCGGCCCAAGGTTGCCGGCGCCAAGGAACGGCCGGGGTGGCACGCGCTGCGCACACTCGTCGGGCGCATCACCACACCGCTGCTGCCGGATGACTACCTCAAGCTGGTCAATCCGCTGTGGTCGGCACGGGAGCTGCGCGGCAAGGTCGTCGAGGTGCGCCGCGAGACCGAGGATTCGGCAACCCTGGTGATCAAGCCGGGCTGGGGCTTCTCGTTCGACTACCACCCGGGGCAGTACATCGGCATCGGCTTGCTGGTGGACGGCCGCTGGCGGTGGCGTTCGTACTCGCTGACCTCGAGCCCGGTGGAATCGCGCGGCGACCACACCATCACCATCACGGTGAAGGCCATGCCCGAGGGCTTCCTGTCGACCCACCTGGTCGGTGGCGTGGCGCCCGGCACCATCGTGCGGCTGGCTGCGCCGCAGGGCGAGTTCGTCATGCCGGATCCCGCGCCGGGCAAGGTGCTGTTCCTGACCGCCGGGTCGGGCATCACCCCGGTGATGTCGATGCTGCGCACCCTCGCGCGCCGGGACCAGATCACCGACATCGTCCACCTGCACTCGGCCCCGACCGCGGCCGACGTCATCTTCGCCGACGAGTTGGCCAAGCTGGCCGAGGCTCATCCGAGCTACCAGTTGCGGGTGCGGGCCACCCGTACCGAGGGCCGCCTGGATCTGTCGAAGCTGGACGAGGAAGTCGCCGACTGGCGGACGCGCGAAGCGTGGGCGTGTGGCCCGGAGGCCATGCTCCACGACGCCGAGCGCGAATACGGGGCGGCGGGGCTCGGGGTGCGCCTGCATCTGGAGCGTTTCGCGGCGTCCCGGGCGGCGGTCGAGGGCACCGGTGGTTCGGTGACCTTCGAGCGCAGCGGAAAGACCGTCGTCGCCGATGCGGCGACATCGCTGATGGAGGCCGGCGAACAGGCCGGCGTGCAGATGCCGTTCGGTTGCCGGATGGGTATCTGCCAGTCCTGCGTGGTGAGTTTGCTGGAGGGTCACGCACGGGATCTGCGGACCGGAGCGGAACGGGAACCGGGAAGTCGGGTGCAGACGTGCGTTTCGGCTGCGGCCGGCGACTGTGTGTTGGATATTTAACAAAACCGCAGATCTGGGAAATGTAGAATTTGCTGTCTAGCAACCTACGGTTGAGTAGGTTACGCTAGCGTAGGTAACTGGAAGGAGGTCGATATGGCAGTCACTGACGTACCTGAATTCACGCACTTGACCGAAGCCGATATCGAGGCTCTGGGCGTCGAGCTGGACGCGATCCGGCAAGACATCGAGGAAAGCCGCGGCGTTCGCGACGCGCGCTACATCCGCCGCACCATCGCGGCACAACGTGCTCTCGAAGTGGCCGGCCGCCTGCTGCTGTTGCGCAGCTCGAAGCGGTCGTACTGGTGGGCCGGGGCAAGCACCCTGGGCGTGGCCAAGATCATCGAGAACATGGAGATCGGCCACAACGTCATGCACGGCCAGTGGGACTGGATGAACGATCCCGAGATTCACTCCTCGACGTGGGAGTGGGACATGAACGGGGTCTCCAAGCACTGGCGGTTCACCCACAACTTCATGCACCACAAGTACACGAACATCCTCGGGATGGACGACGACGTGGGCTACGGCCTGATTCGCGTCACCCGGGACATCCGCTGGAAGCCCCATCACCTGTTCAACCTCGGGTTCAACACCGTCCTGGCGTTGTTGTTCGAGTGGGGCGTGGGTCTGCAGCACCTGGAGCTCGGCAAGATCTTCAAGGGCCGCGACGACCGCAAGGCCACGATGATCCGCGTGCGTGAGTTCGGCACCAAGGCCGCGCATCAGCTGGGCAAGGACTACGTCGCGTACCCCGCGCTCACGTCCCTGTCACCGGGCGCCACGTTCAAGTCGACGATTAAGGCCAACTTCCTGGCCAACGTCATCCGCAACGTGTGGGCCAACGCGGTGATCTTCTGCGGCCATTTCCCCGATGGCGCCGAGAAGTTCACCAAGACCGACATGGTCGGCGAATCCAAGGGCGAGTGGTACCTGCGCCAGATGCTGGGCAGCGCCAACTTCAACTCGGGTCCCGTGCTGCGCTTCATGAGCGGCAACCTGAGCCACCAGATCGAGCATCACCTGTACCCGGACCTGCCCAGCAACCGGCTGTACGAGATCTCGATCCGCGTTCGGGCGCTGTGCGAGAAGTACGACCTGCCCTACACCACCGGGAACTTCCTGGTGCAGTACGGCAAGACGTGGCGCACCATCGCCAAGCTGTCGGTGCCGAACAAGTACCTGACCGACACCGTCGACGACGCCCCGGAGACCCGGAGCGAGCGGATGTTCGTCGAGCTCGACGAGAGCTTCGGCGCCATCGACCCGGCGACCGGCAACAAGCGCGGTCTGAAGACGGCCATCGCCACCGTGCGCAGCCGCCGTCGGGCCAAGCGCGCCGCAGCCGCCGCGTAAAGCAGTCGTGAAAACCCCCAAAACCGGCCGGTTTTGGGGGTTTTTACGTTTTCCTGCGGTCCTTCTGGCAGTGGCGCTCGCCGTCGCCTGCTCGCCGGGGCAGGCGCGGCCCGACACCGCCGCCGTGCAACTGGGCCACGAGTTCGTCCTCGCCGGCGGGCAGGACGCGGTGGTCGACGGTGCCGGGTTGCGGCTGAAATTCGATCGGGTGCTCGATGATTCGCGCTGCCCGAAGCGGGTGTCGTGTGTCTGGACGGGTGCGGCCCGAATCGCGGTCACCGTCACGCCCGACGGCCGGCCGCCGGCCACGCTGGAGTTCAACACCAACCCCGCGCCGGGGCAGACTCACCTGACCGAGACGGTCGGCGGGTTCGCCGTCGAATTACGGTCGCTGGACCCGTATCCCGAGACGCCGGGCACCATCCCGCTGCCGGACTACCGCGCGACGATGCTGGTGACGCGTTAGTACGTCGGCTCGTTCAGGACCGCGAGGAGACGACGGGCCGCCGCGACGCGGTCGACGGCCGGTCCGGTGAGCGCGTCCAGCGCGCACTCTGGGTCCGCCGGTGGGCCCATGTGCCCGCAGCCGCGGGGGCAGTCCTCGATGGCCTCGGCGAGGTCGGAAAAAGCCATCAGCACGTCGTCGGGCTTGATGTGTGCCAGCCCGAACGAGCGGATACCCGGTGTGTCGACGACCCAGCCGTCGTCGAGCGGCAGTGCCACCGACTGCGTCGAGGTGTGCTTGCCCTTGCCGACGCCCGACACGTCACCGGTGGCCCGGTCTGCTTCTGGCACAAGGCGATTCACCAGCGTCGATTTGCCGACACCGGAGTGGCCGAGCAGTACGGTGATCTGACCTTCGAGCAGGGGCGCCACGGCGTCGAGCGGGTCGTCGCGGCCGGCGGTGATGATCGTCAGGTCCAGGCCGGTGAACTCGGCGGCGAACGGTTCGGCGGGAGCCAGGTCCTGCTTGGTCAGGCACAGGATGGGCCGCAGCCCACCGACGTACGCGGCGATGAGGGCACGCTGCACCAGCCCGGCACGCGGCGGCGGATCGGCCAGCGCGACCACCATCAACAACTGGTCGGCATTGGCGACCACCACCCGTTCGGTGGGGTCGGTGTCATCGGCGGTGCGACGCAGCACCGTTCGGCGCTCGTCGCGGCGGACGATGCGCGCCAGGGTGTCGGGCTTGCCGGACAGATCGCCGACGATGCCCACCGAGTCGCCGACCACGATCGGGGTGCGGCCCAGTTCGCGGGCCCGCATCGCGGTGACAATGTGGTCGGGATTGCCGTCCAGCGCACAGCCCCACCGGCCGCGGTCGACGGTGACGACCATGGCCTCGCGCGCGTCGGCGTGGGTCGGCCGGTTCTTGGTGCGCGGACGCGAACCTTTGCCCGAGCGCACCCGGACATCGGATTCGTCGTACTCCCGCAAGCTATTTCCCGGCCAGCAGGTTGGCCCACATACCGGGGAAGTCGGGCAGTGTCTTGGCCGTGGTGGCGATGTCCTCCACCTGGACGCCGGGCACCCGCAGCCCGATGATCGCGCCGGCGGTGGCCATGCGGTGGTCGGCGTAGGACCGCCAGAGGCCGCCGTGCAGCGGCACCGCCGTGATCACCAGACCGTCGTCGGTCTCGCGACACTGGCCGCCCAGCCCGTTGATCTCGGCGGTCAGCGCGGCCAGGCGGTCGGTCTCGTGCCCACGCAGGTGCGCGATGCCCGACAGCGTCGACACCGAACCCTCGCTGGCCAGCGCGGCGAGCGCGGCCATCGACGGCGCTAGCTCGCCGACGGCCTTCAGGTCGGCCTCGAAGCCGCCGTAGGTTTGCGCGCCCCGGACCTCCAGGAACGAATCGACCACCTGGACAACGGTATTCAGCTTGCCCAGCAGCTCCAGGACGTCAGCGGTCGGCTGCACGCTCTGCTGCGGCCAATGGGCCAGCCGCACCGTGCCGCCCGTCACCGCGGCGGCGGCCAGGAACGGCACCGAATTCGACAGGTCGGGTTCGATGGCCCAGTGCCGCGCCGCGATCGGGCCCGACGCCACGTGCCAACGGTTCGGCTCGCTGTAGTCGACCTCGACGCCCGCCTCGCGCAGCATCGTGATGGTCATCTCGATGTGTGGCTGCGACGGCACCGTCGCACCGGTGTGGATCACCGTCAGGCCGTCGCGGAAAGTGGCTCCCGCCAACAACAGTCCGGACACGAACTGCGACGACGACGACGCGTCGATCCGCACCTCGCCGCCGGCCACCGACCCGGTGCCCGACACGGTGAACGGCATGCCGTCGCCGTCGATGTCGACGCCGAGACCGCGCATCGCGTCCAGCAGGGGCGTGATGGGACGGGTCTTGGCCTGCTCGTCGCCGTCAAAGATGACGCGTCCGGTGCCTTGCGCGGCGACCGGCGGGACGAACCTCAGCACGGTGCCGGCGAGCCCGCAGTCGATGCGCACGTCGCCGGTGGGGGAGATGGCGCCACCGACGGTCAGTTCGGTGCCGTCACCGGTGATCGTCACGCCCAGCGCCTGCAGTGCGCCGATCATCAGGTTGGTGTCGCGGCTGCGCAGCGCGCCGCTGATGGTCGAGGTGCCCTGCGGTGTGGCCAGGGCTGCCAAGATCAGCGCTCGGTTGGTCTGCGACTTCGATCCCGGCACGGTGACAGTGGCCTGCACCGGACCGGTCACCGACGGTGCGGGCCAGAGTTCCATGCCCCTATCCTGCCTGGTATGTGCGGGCGATTTGCAGTCACCACCGACCCGGCGCTGCTGGCCGAGAAGATCCAGGCTCTCGACGAGACGAATGCCAAGGCGTCGGACGCCGCCAAAGACGGCGGTGAACAGGGCGGCACCCTGCCGTCGGCCAACTACAACGTGGCGCCCACCACGACGATCAGCACCGTGGTGCGGCGGCATTCCGAGCCTGACGACGAGCCCACCCGCCGGGTGCGGTCGATGCGCTGGGGCCTGATCCCTCCGTGGGTCAAGACCACGGCCGACGGCGCGCCGGACACCAAGGGGCCGCTGCTGATCAACGCGCGTGCCGAGACGCTGACCACGTCGCCGGCGTTCCGCGGATCGGCGAAGTCGAAGCGCTGCCTCGTCCCGATGGACGGCTGGTACGAGTGGCGGCCCAACCCGGCCGCCGACGGCAAGAAGGCCACGAAGACGCCGTTCTACATGCACGCCGCGGACGACGACCTGCTCTTCATGGCGGGTCTGTGGTCGACGTGGCGGCCGGCCGGCGCGCCCAAGGACAGCCTGCCGCTCGTCAGCTGCACCATCATCACGACGGAGTCGGTCGGGCCGCTGGCCGGTATCCACGACCGCATGCCACTGACCATCAGCGCCCGTGACTGGGACCGTTGGCTCGATCCCGACGCACCCATCGACGAGGGGCTGTTGCGCGGGCACGGCGACCTGGACCGCATCGTCACCCGTGAGGTGTCCAAGTTGGTCAACAGCATTCGCAACAACGGCCCCGAACTCATCGAGCCCGCCGACAACGAATCCGAAGGGACGCTGTTTTGACCGCCCTGGACCCGCTGTTGGTGGAAGCCCTCGGCGCTGACCTGCGCTCGGCCGGCTACACCACCGACGGCGTGGCCGAACTGCTCGGCGACGACGCGAACGCCGCGATGGGCCGGGGCGTGTGGTGGCCGGCGCTGCGCGCGACTGCCGGCGGCGGCCGCCTGGCCACGCTGGTGCGATTGTTCCTGCTGGGCACCGACGAACCGGCCGATCAGGTGCGGGCGGCGTTCCCGTCGGCCGGTCTGGCCGAATTGGCGGCGGCCGGCGTGCTGGAGGAGGTGGGCGACACCGTCAGGGCGGCCCTCGACATCCGGCCGCACAGTGATGGTGAACGCGATTTCTACGTCGTCTCCGACCAGGATGCCGCTCTGCGCGGCGGGCCGGTCGAGCATGAGCACGTGCTCGGCATCGGTGGTGCGTCGATGTCGTTGGCGCGGGCCGTGATTCGCACCCCGGTGCAGCGCGCGCTCGATCTGGGTACCGGCTGCGGCATCCAGGCGCTGCACCTGAACGGGCACTGCGCCGACATCGTGGGCACCGACACCAACCCGCGGGCACTGACACTGGCGCGGGCGACCGCGGGCATCAACGGCATGTCCTGGGACATGCGGCCCGGCAGCCTGTTCGAGCCGGTGGCGGGGGAACGGTTCGACCTGGTCGTGTCCAACCCGCCGTTCGTGGTGGGCGCGGGCGCCCAGGACTACATCTACCGCGATTCGGGGGTCGCCGGAGATGGGCTGTGCCGCACCATCATCGAGAACGTCGGCAACTACCTGACCCCCGGCGGCACCGCGCAGATCATGGCCAATTGGATTGTCCGGGAAGATGATTGGCGGTCCCGGGTGCAGGAGTGGCTGGCGGGTACCGGGTTGCACGCCTGGGTGGTGCAGCGCGAACTGGCCGACCCGGTCAGCTATGTGTCGCTGTGGCTGGCCGACGCGGGGGAGTCCGCGGAACAGATCGCGCAGCGCGGCGCCGACTGGCTGGACTGGTTCGACGCCGAGGGCATCACCGGGATCGGCATGGGACTGATCTCGCTGCGTGTGCCGCGTCCCGGTGAGGCACCCGAGCAGATCCTCGAGGAGATCACCGACGAACCCATCACGGGCATCGAGGTGGAGGCGTTCTTCGCCCGTCGCGCCTACCTGCGTGACACCTCGGACGACGCGCTGCTGGCTGCCCGCCTGTCGACCGCTCCGGTACTGCTGGAACAGCATTCACTGCCGGGGCCGGACGGCTGGCAGGAGATCGGATGCGCGGTCCGTCGTCCCGGCGGGCCGGGTGCGGTGCTCGGGGTGGACGAGGTGTTCACGGCGCTGCTGGCCGGGTGCCGCGGTGAGGTGCCGCTGGGCACGCTCATCGGACTGCTGGCCGCGCATCACGGGGTGGACGCCGACGCGCTGGCCGAGGCCGCGCTGCCGGAGATCCGCGAGGCCATCGCCCGGGGAATTCTCTACCAGGCCAACTGATTTCAGCGGCGGCGTGCCGTGATCACCGCGTGCGGCGCGTCGAAGGCGACGGTGCCGTCGGCGGCTTCGTGTGCGGTGAACGCCGCGGTGAAGGCCCCGATGAGCCGGCTCCTGGTCTCGTCGTCCAGGTAGGTCAACGTGGTGACGTGCATGGGTGATTCGTCGGTGACGAAGCGGACGGCGTCGTCCACCGAGCCGAATCTCCAGGTGAGGGTGCCGCTTTCGATGGCGACATCGGCGAAATCGGGATCGAGCCGCTCGTGGACGAGCTCGGGCACGCCCCACTGATCGGGTGAGTACGGGCCCGGCTCCGGTTGGCCCAACACCTCGACGACCGGGGTGAAGAACGGGTTGTCGCCGGCCTTGACCCATGTCGAAAACCCGAGAGTGCCAGCGGGTTTGAGCAGCCTCGCCAGCTCGGCGACCATCGCGGTCGGTTCGACGAAGATGATGCCCATGTTGGACACCGCGGTGTCGAAGGAGGCGTCGGGCAGGCCGGTGGCCGACGCGTCGGCGGCCACCCACTCGACGGCGTCGCCGCCGGGCTTGGCCTCGGCGATGGCCAGCAGCTCCGGCGTGATGTCGACACCTGTGACCCGGGCACCGAGGCCGGCGGCGTGCAGCGACGCATTACCGGTTCCACAGGCCAGATCGACCAATGCGGTGCCGGCGCCGTGCGGTACCGCGGCCACCACCTCGACGGCGATGGGGGAGATGAATTCGGCGACGGCTTCGTACCGTCCGACTGACCACGTCGACATGCCGCCACTGTATGCCTAGGTTGAAAGCACCATGACCGACGACGAAGAACCCGCACCGGGCATATTCAGTTTCGAGATGACGATCGCGGAGTGGCTCGGCACCGCAGCGATGCTCGCCGCGCCGTACCTGGTGCTCGGTGTGCTGTGGGCCGTGACCCACACCGGCGCCTTCGAGGCGGCGCACGGCCTCGAGCGCGTACTGGTCTTCGCCCGGACCGTGGTGTTCTGGCCGATGCTGCTGCTGACGAACATGTGCCTGCCATGACCGGCGATTCACCTGCCCTGGCCCTCGCGGACTGCCGTATCCAGATTCGGCGCCGCACCGCGCGCTGGGACGAGTACCCGGTGACCATCGCCGACGCCGCCGATTTCTGGGGCGCGGCGGCCAGTGCGGCCAACGTCATCATGCAGCTGTCCTGGCCGGGTGTCGGGCACGGTGTCGTCGAGAGCAAGGTCGATTCGGGGAACCTGCTCAAACATCCGTGGAAGCGCGCCCGCACCACGTTCCAGTACCTCGCGGTGGCCATCCTCGGCAATGACGAGGACCGCACGGCTATGCGCAAGGCCGTCGACACCGCGCACCGCCAGGTGCAGTCCGGTCCGGACAGCCCGGTGCGCTACAACGCTTTTGACCGCGACCTGCAGATGTGGGTCGCCGCGTGCCTGTTCGTCGGCATGGAGGACGTCTACCAACTGCTGCGCGGCGAGCTGACACCCGAACTGGCCGAACAGTTCTACCGGTCGGCCGCCCCGCTGGGCACCACGCTGCAGGTCACCGCCGACCAGTGGCCGGCCACCAGGGCCGAGTTCGACGACTACTGGACCGCGGCCTGCGCCAAGGTCGCCATGGATGACACCGTCCGTGCTTACCTGACGGATCTCGTGCGCCTCAAGATGATCAATCCGGTTCTGGCCCTGCCATTTCGGCCACTGCTGGCATTCCTGACCGGAGGCTTCCTGGCGCCGGTGTTCCGCGACGCGATGCGCATGTCGTGGGGCAGCGGCCGGCAGTATCTGTTCGAAACGCTGTTCCGGCTGGTCGCTCTCGTCAACCGGTTCCTGCCGCTGTTCGTGCGGCAGGCCGGAAGCTACGTGCTGCTGGCCTACGTACGCAGGCAGATTCGCCGGGACGGGGCGCTGATCTGATGCGCCGCTTGCTCAGCCGGCGCGTCAGCGTCGGTGCGATGACCGAATTCCTGCTGTGGCTGGCGCTGCCGTACCTGCTGATCGGGATGGCCTGGACGTTTCTGCACCCCCATGCGGTGCAGCAGGTACAGAAACAGTGGGACCGGGCATTTCCCGCGGTCGCGCCGCTGGCCGCACTCGTCGAGGTGACGGTGGCGTGGCCGCCGATGGTCACGGGTGTCGAGATCTGCCCGGCCACTGATTAGGGGCCGGTGTATCCGGGCGGGTTGGGGGTGTCCACCCACAGGTCGACGCCGAGCTCGGCGTTCGGGGTGCAGTTGTACACCGACAGGTCGGTGACGCCGGAGTCGAGCAGCACGTCCTCGCACAGCAGGCTCTGCCCGGTGTATTCGCGGGCCGGCTTGTTGAAGATGGCGTATGCGGCGTCGGAGTACACCTCGGGCTTGCGGGCCTTGGCCATCGCCTCGTCACCACCGAGCAGGTTCTGCACCGCGGCGGTGGCGACGAGGGTGCGTGGCCACAGCGTGTTCGAGGCGATGCCGGCCTCGCGCATCTCTTCGGCGATACCCAACGCGCACAACGTCATTCCATACTTCGCCATCATGTAGGCGGTCGGCTTCAGCCACTCCGATTCCATCCGGATCGGCGGCGACAGCGTCAGGATGTGCGGGTTCTCGCGGCCCTTCATGTGGGGGATACAGGCCTGTGAGACGGCGTACGTGCCGCGGATCTGGATGCCGTTCATCAGGTCGAAGCGCTTCATCGGCACTTCTTCGATGGAGCCGAGGTTGATGGCGGAAGCGTTGTTGACGCAGACGTCGATGGCGCCGAACTGCTCGACAGCCTGGGCCACCGCGGCGGTGACGGAGTCGGGGTCGCGGACGTCGCCGACGATCGGCAGCGCCTGGCCACCGACCTCTTCGATCTCCTTTGCCGCGGTGTAGACGGTGCCGTCGAGCTTGGGATGGGGCTCGGCGGTCTTGGCGAGCAGCGCGACATTCGCGCCGTCGGCCGCGAACTTCTTGGCGATGGCCAAGCCGATGCCACGGCTGGCACCGGAGATGAACATGGTCTTCCCGGACAGTGTCATGCGCACACCCTATGCCGCGGGAGTTACCGCGGAGTACATATCTCGGCAGTCACCGCCGAGGTGGCGGCGACCAGGTCCGCGGGGGCCAGCACGATGTCCAGTCCGCGCTTGCCCGCGCTGCACAGCACCCGGTCCCAACCGAGTGCCGACTTGTCCACGACGGTCGGCAACGCCTTGCGTTGCCCCAGCGGCGAGATGCCGCCGACGACGTAGCCCGTGGCGCGCTGCGCGGCGGCCTGCTCGGCCATCTCGGCCTTGGGCACGCCGAGCGCCGCCGCCGCGGCCTTGAACGACAGCTTGTCGGGCACGGGCAGCACCGCGACGGCCAGTCCGCCGGGGATCGTGAGTACCAGCGTCTTGAAGATCTGCGCCGCGACGAACCCTTCCGCGGCGAGTTCGGTGACGGCCTCGTCGCCGAACGACGTGGCCCGCGGATCGTGCCGGAACTGCCGAATCTCGTAGCCGATTCCCGCGGCCTGCAGGGCCTTGATCGCCGGGGTAGCCGCACTCGCCATGGCTGGCAAGCGTAGAGGCCGGGAACAACTGCGTGGTCCGGCGCTGTTACTCCCGTCAGCATGGTCAATTAATGGCTCGCGAAGTTGTCGGTCGCAGCCTCTAGGATCGGACGGAAGGGGACACAGGTGCCAACGGCATGTCTGGAACGTCCGGTCGAGTTGCCGGACCTGTTGCGTGGTGCCGCGACAGAAGGGACGGTCACGATCACGATGACCGACATCGACGGGCTGGGTTCCGCGGTCGAGAGCGACGCGGAGCTGACGGCGCGGTTCGAGCGCGACGCTATTCCGCTGCTCGATCAGCTCTACGGCGGTGCGCTGCGCATGACGCGCAACCCGGCAGACGCCGAGGACCTGGTGCAGGAAACCATGGTGAAGGCCTATTCGGCCTTCCATTCGTTCCGTGAGGGCACCAACCTCAAGGCGTGGCTGTACCGCATCATGACCAACACGTACATCAACAGCTACCGCAAGAAGCAGCGGCAGCCTGCCGAATACCCGACTGACGAGATCACCGACTGGCAGCTGGCGTCCAACGCCGAGCACTCGTCGACCGGTCTGCGGTCAGCTGAGGTTGAGGCGCTGGAGGCGCTGCCGGACACTGAAATCAAGGCGGCGCTGCAAGCGTTGCCGGAAGAGTTCCGGATGGCGGTGTACTACGCCGACGTCGAGGGCTTCCCGTATAAGGAGATCGCCGAAATCATGGATACCCCGATCGGGACGGTGATGTCCCGTCTGCACCGTGGCCGCAAGCAGCTGCGCGAACTGTTGTCGGGCGTCGCGCGGGACCGGGGCTTCCTCCGCGGCGAGAGCCTCGACACCCAGGAGGTGTCCTGATGGGCGACGAGTACACCCGGCCCGAGGGGCACGACTTCCAGCCGTCGATCGGCCCCGTCGACCCGGAGCATCCCGAATGCGCCGCGGTGATCGCCGAGGTATGGACGCTGCTGGACGGGGAGTGCACCACGGAGACCCGCGACAAGCTGCGGTTCCACCTGGAGGAATGCCCCACCTGCCTGCGGCAGTACGGCATCGAGGAGCGGGTGAAGGCGCTCATCGCCACCAAGTGCAGCGGCGAGAAGGCTCCTGAGGGCCTGCGTGCGCGCCTGAAGCTCGAGATCAGCCGCACCACCATCGTCCGAGGCTGAAAACGAAAACCGCCCGGTTCCGTGAGGAGCCGGGCGGTTTTTTGAAGGCGTAGGTCAGGCGTTGGGACGCCGGCCGTGGTTGGCCTTCGAGTGCTTGCGGTCACGCTTCTTGCGGCCACGCTTGGCCATGATGGTCCTCCAAAGGTTCGGTTGCTCGCCCTACAGTGTCGCACGGCCACGCCACCCAATTGCAAACCGTGGTGCTGTGGTGCAATAGAGGCCGCAGGCACCGCCTGCGTACAAACGCATAGACGAGTGGGGTGAAGATGGCCGAGGACGTTCGCGCTGAAATCGTGGCCAGTGTGCTCGAGGTCGTGGTTCGCGAGGGCGACCAGATCGGCGAGGGCGACACGGTGGTGCTCCTCGAGTCGATGAAGATGGAGATTCCGGTGCTGGCCGAGGTCGCCGGCACGGTGACGTCCGTCAACGTGGCTGTCGGCGACGTGATCCAGGCCGGCGACCTGATCGCCGTCATCGGCTAGGCAACCCCAGAACGGGATAACGCGACGTGTCCACCCTCGGTGATCTGCTCGCCGAGCACACTGTCCTGCCCGGCAATGCGGTCGACCACCTGCATGCCGTGGTCGGTGAATGGCAGCTGCTTGCCGACCTGTCGTTCGCCGATTACCTCATGTGGGTCCGGCGCGACGACGGTGCGCTGGTGTGCGTGGCCCAGATTCGGCCCAACACCGCGCTGACGGTGCTGTTCGCCGATGCGGTCGGGACCATCAACTCTGCTGCGGACATGCCCGCCGTCACGGCGGCCTTCGAGACCGGGCTCATCGGCCGGGGAGCGGAAAGCTCTGCGGTGCAAGGTGATTCGCGCCTCAATCTGGAGGCCGTCCCGGTCCGGTACGGCAATGATGTGGTAGCGGTGCTCACTCACCAGACCGCGCTCGCCGACCGACGCAAGGTGGCGCCGCTCGAGCGCGCCTACCTGGACTGCGCGCGCGATCTGCTGCGCATGCTGGCCGAGGGGACGTTCCCGAACGTCGGCGACGTGCCGATGTCGCGATCGAGCCCCCGCGTCGGTGACGGCCTGATCCGGCTGGACGTCGACGGGGTCGTGGTCTTCGCCAGCCCCAACGCCATCTCGGCCTATCACCGCATGGGGCTGGCCACCGAGCTGGACGGTCAGAACCTGATCAGCGTCACCCGCCCCCTGATCTCCGACCCCTTCGACGCGCAGGAGCTCGCGAACCACGTCCGGGATCTCCTGGCGGGCGGCTCCAGCATGCGCATGGAGATCGACGCCGGCGGCGCCGCGGTGCTGCTGCGCACCATCCCGTTGTCCGTGGGCGGACAGGCCGTCGGCGCGGCGGTTCTGGTCCGCGACGTCACGGAGATCAAGCGGCGTGACCGCGCGCTGTTGTCCAAGGACGCCACGATCCGTGAGATTCACCACCGGGTGAAGAACAACCTGCAGACGGTGGCCGCGCTGCTGCGGCTGCAGTCCCGCCGCATGAACAACGCCGAGGCGCGCGAGGCGCTGCTGGATTCGGTGCGCCGGGTGTCGTCGATCGCGCTGGTGCACGACGCCCTGTCGCTGTCGGTGGACGAGGAAGTCAACCTCGATGAGGTCATCGACCGCATCCTGCCGATGATGAACGACCTGGCCTCGCTGGGCGCGCCCATCCGGGTGCGGCGGGAGGGTGATCTGGGCGTCCTCGATGCCGACCGCGCGCACGCGCTGATCATGGTCATCACCGAGCTGGTGCAGAACGCCATCGAGCACGCTTTTGATCCGACGACCGAGCAGGGCAGCGTGACCATCAGGTCGGACCGGTCGGCGCGCTGGCTCGACGTCGTGATCCACGATGACGGGCACGGGTTGCCCGACGGCTTCACCCTCGAGAACTCGGACCGGCTGGGGCTGCAGATCGTGCAGACCCAGGTGTCGTCGGTTCTCGACGGCACGCTCAGCATGGATGCGGCGCCGGGAGGCGGCACGGATGTGGTGCTGCGCGTCCCGATCGGTCGCCGCGGCCGAGCCGCGCAGTAGGCACCGCGGCCGAGCCGCGCAGTAGGTACGGCGCAATAACCCAGGCGCGCAAGTTCTTTCGCGTCTACGCCGCGCAGTGTGAGCGTGCACACAGATCGTGGAAATCGCGGTTTCGACGATCTGACGGCACACTCGCGGTCCTGCGCCCGCCATCTACCCGACCCACAAAAATGACCCCGGCGGATTCGCCGGGGTCATTTTCGGATGCCGTGGTGGCTAGACGCCGGTGCGAGCCTTGTTGCGGGCGTTGCGACGCTTCAGCGCGCGACGCTCGTCTTCGCTCATGCCGCCCCAGACACCCGCATCCTGGCCGGACTCGAGTGCCCAGCTCAGGCACTCGGTGGTCACCGGGCAGCGGTTGCACACGAGCTTCGCGTCAGCGATCTGAGCGATGGCCGGGCCGCTGTTTCCCACGGGGAAGAACAGTTCCGGATCCTCGTCGCGACAGACCGCCTTGTGGCGCCAATCCATGGTCAACACTCCTCACTGGGCGCGCAGCAAAGCGCGCAATGTTTTTTCACTTCGGCTGTTAACGGGTGCACACGAAATGTTTCTGCACTGTTGCATCTGATGTTTTCACAGGCTGGACAGATGTCAATAGCGGCGCGTTAACTCGTGGGCAATGTCACTGCGGACCCGCGTTGGCAGGCCCCTGAACCAGTTGTACTACACTGGGCCCACCTGCGCCCTAAATTTTGCAAAGTGTTACCAAGATCGCTGGTCACTGTGTTTTTGCTGGGGGCGCGACCACATTGAGAGCCGCCGGCACCGACGTGAACGTCATGCTTTCGCGCAGGCCAACGAAATCTCCGTCGATCTGACACGCGATAGGTGTGTCACTTGTCACGCGCAGCCACGGCAGGTCGTCATCGCGGATCAGGTGCGGGCCTTCAATCTGTGGCGTACGCGACAGCATCCGTCGTAGCAATCGCAGGTTGGCCCAGATGCCCATGCTCGTGGTCGCGAACACGCCCAGCCCCGTTTCGAACGTCGTCGTGGGGTTGGTCCAGACCGGCCGGCTGTTGGCGTAGGTCCACGGGCTGGCATTCGACACGAACGCGAAGTGCACACCGGTGACCGGCTCACGGTCCGGCAGGTGCAGCGTCAACCGCGGGGGCTTGCGGGCGCTGCCGACGGCCTCGCGGATCGCCACCCGGATGTACCGCGACGCGGTCACCTTGCGGCCCTTGGCCCGCTGCGCCTCGACGGCCGCCACGACCTCACCGTCGACGCCCATACCGGCGGTGAACACCGACCAGCGGTCACCGCAGTCCATCAGCCCGATGCGGCGCCAGGGCACGCCCCGGCGGTAATCGCTGAGCAGGTCGACGAGCTGGTTCGTCGCCTCCAGCGGATCGGGGCTGATGCCGAGGGCCCGGGCGAATACGTTCGCCGAGCCGCCGGGCACCACGCCGACGGCGGTGTTGGAGGCGCCCGGCACGCCGTTCGCGTGCCCGAGGATGCCGTTGACCACTTCGTTCACGGTGCCGTCGCCGCCGTGCACGATCACCACGTCGGTGCCGTCAGCGGCGGCCTGGTGCCCGATCTCGATGGCATGGCCGCGGTGGTCGGTATGCGCGACGGTCAGGTCGACGCGGCTCTCCAGCGCGTGGGCAAGGAGGTCCCGGCCTGCCGGGGTCGTCGAGGTTGCGTTCGGATTCACGATCAGCACGGCACGCACGGGTGACGAGCCTATCCGCGCCGCGACCGTCGGCAACTCGGTCGCCGGCGGCTAGTCCACGAAGTCGCCGTCGACGTACAGCCAGCGGCCATCGCTGCCGCGGGTGAATCGGCTGCGCTCGTGCAGGATGTGCCGGCTGCCGTCGCGCACGTACTGCGCCCGGAACTGCACGACGCCGGTCGGGTCGTCCGTGCCGCCGGCCTCGGTGTCGACGATCTGCAGCCGGCGCCATGTGACGGCGTCATCGAGGTCGAGGTCTGCCGGTCGGGTGTCCGGATGCCAGGTCGCCAGCAGGTAGCCGACCTCACCGAGGGCGAACGCGGTGAACCGCGAACGCATCAGCGCCACTGCGGTGGCAGCGGAACGTTCGCCGCGGTGCAGCGGGCCGCAGCAGGCGGCATACTCGGCCCCGGTATCGCAGCGACACGGTGGATTGTTGGTCGGCACCGGACAATTCTGCCTGTTCGCAGCCGGTACCGTGAGTGGGTGACCGATCGCCGCCTGCTCCTCGTCAACGGGCCCAACCTGAACCTGTTGGGCACTCGCCAGCCGGAAATCTACGGCTCGACCACGCTGGCGCAGATCGAGCAGTCCGTCACCGACCTCGCGGCACAGCTGGGCTTCTCGGTGCGTGCGGTGCAGAGCAACCACGAAGGTGAACTGGTCGACGCGATCCAGGCGGCACGCACCGACTGCGTCGGCATCGTGATCAACCCCGCCGCCTACAGCCACACCTCGGTGGCCATCGCCGACGCCCTCACCGCGGCCGAATTGCCGGTCGCCGAAGTGCATTTGAGCAACATCCACAAGCGCGAGGCCTTCCGGCATCACTCGTACGTGTCGGCGGTGGCCGAGACGGTGATCGCCGGCGCCGGGCCCATCGGCTACGAGCTGGCGGTGCGGTACCTGGCAGATCGGTTGTCGCAGTGAGTGATCCGGCGATCCATCCGCCGGCCGTGCGCCGGGCCGGGTTCCTGGTGGCGGCCGAAGGTGCGCTCGGCCTGATCGGCGCCGTGGTGTACGTGGTGCGCGGGCTGGCCGGCGCAGACCAGCACATCGTCAGCGGTTACGGCAACGCGATCTGGCTGGTGTGCGTCGGCGGGGCGGTGCTCGCCGGCGGCTGGGCACTGATCACCGGGCGGCGCTGGGGCCGCGGTATCGGGGTGTTCGCCAATCTGCTGTTGCTCGGCGTCGCCTGGTACGTCTTCCAGTCCGGCCAGCTGCAGTACGCCATCGTGGTTGCGCTCGTCGCCATCGTCACGCTGGGGTTGTTGTTCAGCCCGTCCACGGTGGAGTGGATCTCCAAGCGGGAGTGACGGTTTCAGTCGGCACTCAGCAGACGCCGGGCGTGGGCCCGGCGGTCTTCGATGATCCGGCCGAATTCCTGTAGCAGCACCGGGTTTCGCTGAACCACCGTCTCGATGTGGTCGCGTTCGACGTGCACCACGGTGACTTCGTCGAGGGCGTGGGCATTGCCGATGACCGGCTGCCGGGTCAATGTGCTCTGACCCAGATAGCTGCCCTTCTCGAGGATTCCGATCAGGGTCTCGGCTCCATCGTCACCGCCGGCAGTCAGCTGAACACGTCCGGAGAGGATGAACGTCATACGGTCGGGCACCTCACCGACGCGCTGGACCAGTTCGCCGATGCCGTAGCGTTCCAGGTTCGCCGCACCCAGCAGTTCGTGTTGTTGGTCGGCACTGAGCCGCAGGGTCGGAGCGACGACTTCGGCGACGGCCTCGGCCAGCCGTTCGGCTGTGGAGAAGTCGTCATCGGCTTCGTCCAGGTGCAGACCGGCCCGCCGTGATGCATACCAGACCCATTGCAGGAAGAGCTTTTTCGTCTCTCCGTCGTCGGCGGGGGAGTGCAGCGGGATGGTGGTCTGATATTCGAGTCCGCCTGCGGGGGTTGTCGACACGGTGCCGTCAGGGCGCCGCATCGGCAGGTCCGCCGCCAGGCGAGTGAGCAACGCGCACACCTGGTTCGGCGGATCGTCGAGCGAGAAGATCGTTGTCACGGTGATCGAGTGCGCGTCGGCCGGCCGGCTCAGGTTGGTGAACGACGCCCCCGCCAGCACCGAGTTCGGGGTGATCTGGGTTCCGGCTCCGGTCTCCAGATGCACGGCACGCCAATTGACTTCGACCACCCGGCCGCGTGCGGCGGCCGTGTCCAGCCAGTCGCCGATCTGAAACGGCTGCTCGAACAACATCAACAGGCCCGAGATGATCTGGCCCACCGAATTCTGCAGTGTCAGGCCGATGACGATCGAGGTGATACCCAGTGCGGTGAACAGGCCGCGGACGTTCGCTCCCCAGATGTAGGAGAAGATCACCGCCAGGCCGACCGCGATGAGGACGAACCGGGCGACGTCGACGAAGATCGTCGGGACGCGCTTGCGCCAGGTCCCCGCGGGCGCCCCCTGGAACAGGGTGGCGTTGACGCCGGACAGCAGCAGGATCAGCACGACGAACGCGAAAAGCGTTGCGACGGTGCGGACCGAGGTGGCTGCGGCCGGTACCTGCCGGGCCTCGGTCAAGAGCAGCAGCAGTGCGCCCAGGGGCAGCAGGTAGTTGCGCAGCACGGTCACCGGCCGCACCAGGAAGCTGTGCCTGCGGCGCAGCGCGTGCTGCCATTCGGTGAGCACGACGAGCCCGATCGGCAGCCCGATCGCGATGCCCACGGCCCAGTAGAACCAGGCCGAGGTGAACACGTCAGCGATCATTCCGGCACCACCAGTCGCCAGATCGGCTCGTCCTGCCCGTCGACGGACATGGTGCCGACCGACGTGAACGTCATGGTGGCCTGCAGCGCCTGATAAACCCGGTCGGTGACGTCGATTCCGGGTTGCGGTGAACCGCTCTTGACCTGGTAGGCGACGTTGACCGCGGCGCCCCACATGTCGTAGACCACGGAGTACTCGCCGCCGAGGCCACTGCTGACGGTGCCGGTGTCGATGCCGGCACGCAGGCCCAGGTGGTTACCCGTCTCGCTGTTGAACCGGTCGATGATGCGCTGGCATTCCAGGGCGAAGTCGACGGTCCGCCGGACGTTGTCGAGCCTCGGGGTGTTGAGGCCGCAGCTGCCCAGGTAGCCGTTCCGGATCGCGCGGACGCGTTCGATGCCGAGACTGTCTGCGGCCGCGTCGAATTGGCGTTCGAGCTCGGTGACGACGGCGAGCGACCCCTGCGACGTCAACTGGGCCTGCAGTCGATCCAGCCCGATGACCTCGGTGAAGATCACCGTGACGTTCTGGTGCTCCTCCGGGACGATCTCCTCGCCCTGCTGGTAGCGCTCGACGACCGGTTCGGGCATCAACAGCGTCAAGAGCTTGGCGTTCTCCTTGCGCTGCGCGACGAGCAGCTCCTCCTTGACCGTCAGGCTCCGGCTCATCTCGTTGAAAGCCTCTGTCAGCTCGCCGATCTCGTCGCGTGTCTCGACGGGCACGTTGATGTTGTAGTCGCCGGCGCTGATCCGTTGCGCGCCGGCCTCCAGCCGCCGGATGGGCCGAACGAAGAGCTGCGCCAGGAACATCGCGGCGATGCACACGACGAAGATGATGCCGACGGTCGTCAACACGATGGTCCTGGTGAATGCGGTCTCCCGCTGGAACGCCTCCGCGGTGTCGATCTTGCCGATGATGGTCCAGTGCAGCTCGGCGTCGGGAATCGTGATGGGGGCGTAGGCCAGTAGCACCTCGTGGCCCAGATAGTCGGTGGCCAGCCGGGTTCCGGACTCACCCCGCAGGGCCTGCTTGTTGGTGGTCGGTGGCACCGGTTGCACCAGGGTGGTGCCGCCCAACTGGATGGCGCGGTCGGCGACGTCGGCCGGGGTGCCGGCCGCGACGACGTCGTTCTTGTAGGTCTGCCGGTCCTGCAGGAACATCCGGGAATCCGAGCGCATCAGGTCGTCGGGGCCGACCAGGAAGACTTCGCCGGTATTGCCCAGGCCGGATTCCTTCCAGCGCTGGTCGAACGTCATGAGCCGGTTGATCTTGGTGACCGGGAACTGCAGGGCGAGCGCGCCCATCGCGCGCCCGGCGGTGACGATCGGCGTGATCATCCACGCGGTCGGCACGTTCTCCGCCGGCTGGTACACCTCGAAATCGGTGATGCCGACGTAGTCGACGGCGTTGGCGGACATCGCTTTCTCGTATGCGCCACGGAGTTTGGAGCCACTGTAGGGCCCGGTCAGGATGTTGGTGCCGAGGTCGACGTCCTTGTACGCGGTGTAGACCACGTTGCCGCGGTTGTCGAGCAGCAGCGCGTCCTGGAATTCGAACCGCGTGACGATCTGCCGGAAGAAGTCCTGATAGCGGGCGTTCGCCGCGGACCAGGTGCTGCCGTCGTGCGCGTCGTCGACCTTGACCGCGGTGTCGTCGTCCTTGCGCACGGCGGTGTAGTTCGCCTGCAGATACCGCTGGGCGTTGTCCCGCGGCAGCAGTTGATCGACGTTGAGCTTGGCGCCGCTGGACTGCTGCACCTCCTTGAGGAAGGTGTTGGTGTAGTAGTCGGTGATCGCCTGTGACTGTGCCGGGCTGACGGGCTTGTCCGCGAGCGCGTCGAATCCTGCGGTGAACTCCGCCAGCGCGCCCTGGGTGTGGGCGCCGCGCGCGTAGATGATCATCGAGTTCTTCAGGTCGGACAGCTGGTCCTTGAGCTCACGGGACTGCGATTGCCGAAGTTCGGTGAGCCGGTTCAGGACCGAGTCCCGCAGCGAGGCGCGGCCGGCCCGGAACCCGATGACGCCGACGACGGTCGCCGCGATGATGGTGCACAGCACCAGCATCACGACGAGCTTCGACTGGATGCTCACCCTGGACAGCAGTTGGCGACGCTGAAATCGCATTGCCGTCCCTTCGCCGGCCCGGCCTCATCGGTCGGGCCGCGGATCAACACCGATGGTGGCAGCCGAGGCCCACGTGCAGAAGGGAATTGGGGAAGAAATTTGCGCCGGACGTCAGCGGCGGCGGGATCAGCCCTGGGCCAGAGCCGTCAACTCGGGCCCGGACACCCGGTACGTCGTCCACTCGGACTGCGGTTTGCCGCCGACCTCGTCGTACAGGGCGATGGCATTCACGTTCCAGTTCAGCACCGCCCATTGCAGCCGCGTGTAGCCGCGCTCGACGCATTCCTGCGCCAGCGTCGACAGGAGCTTGCGGGCCAGGCCGCGGCGCCGGAAGTCGGGGCGCACGAACAGGTCTTCGAGGTAGATGCCGGAGACGCCGTCCCACGTCGAGAAGTTCAGGAACCACAGCGCGAACGCGGCCGGCCGGCCGTCGACCTCGACGAAATAACCCGAAACGGCGGCCTGGCCCGATTCGGCGCCGCCGAACAGCGCCGTCCGGATCTGCGCCTCGGTCACGGTGCACTGGTCGGCGGCCTTCTCGAACTCGGCCAATTCGTGGATCATCGCGGTGATCTCGACTTCGTCGCCGGGACGGACCGGGCGGATGATCGTCGTCATTTGTGGTGTCCCATCATTGCGCTACCCCCAGTGCGGTCAGCATCGTCCTGAATTTTGTTGTGGTCTCGGTGACTTCGTCATCGGGATCGGATTCGGCGACGATACCGCCGCCGGCGCGGACGTCGATGGACAACCGGTCGGCGGACAGCTGCCCGCACCGGATCGACACCACCCACCGGCCGTCGCCGGCGCTGTCGCACCAGCCGACCGCACCGGCATAGAACCCGCGGTTGCCTTCGAGTTCGTTGATCAGCCGTGCCGCCGCCGCGGTGGGCACCCCGCCGACAGCTGGCGTCGGGTGCAGCGCGATGGCCAAATCCAGTGCGGTGGTGGAGGTTTCGCGCAGCCGCCCGACGATCGGCGTGCTCAGGTGCCAGACGGCCGCGGTGGCGCTCACCTGCGGCTCGGCGGCGATGTCGAGCTCGCTGCACAGCGGTTCGAGCGCCGCGCGCATGATGTCGACGACCAGCTGGTGCTCGTGCCGGTTCTTGGCCGAGGCCGCCAGCGCGGCACCGTTGGCGGCGTCCGTCTCGGGGTCGGCGGACCGCGGCGCCGAGCCCGCGAACGGTTTGCACGTCACCACATCGCCGCGGCGGGCCACCAGCAGTTCGGGGCTCGCGCCGAGCAGCGCGGTGCCGGAGTACGGCGCGCCGGCCGCGCTGAGATCGGTGAAAAACGCTGTGGCGCTGCGGTCGTCGGCCAGACGGCTGAGCACCACGTACGGGTCCAGGGCGTCGTCGGCGACGAGCTCCAGCGCGCGCGCCAGCACCACCTTGTGCAGGCCTGCCGCCGGGTCGCGCAGGGCCCGTACCGCGGCGGCCACCCGGGCCCGGTGTTCGGCGGGCGACGGCAGGCTGGCCGCGATCCGGACCGCCGGCAGTCGGTCAGCTCTGAACGGCAGCGCGTCGGCGTACGTGACGGCGGCCGGCGCCATCAGCGCCGCGGGGGAATCGAGGTCAAAAGGCAAGGCGCCCACCAGGATCGGCACGTCGTCGGCGGCCAGGGCGCGCCGCGCGTCGTCCAGATTCGGGTACGCCTGCGCCGGCCCGTCCGCCAGCATGACCCCATCGGGACCTGCCAGCACGAAAACCGGGGTCACTCGGGCAGGCACGGGTTGGGGTGGCCGGTGAGACCCAGCGCGACCAACTGGCGCACGCCGTGCTCGAAGCCGCACACCGAGATCGACGCGGCCGCCATGGAGATCCGGATGCCGTCGGTGATCGGGAGCTCCATCCAGCGGGTCATCACGGCCCGCGAGAAGTGCCCATGCCCGACGAACACCACGTCGCGCGTCGCCATGTGCTCAAGGGCCAGCGCGACGGCGCGGTCGGCGCGGGCACTGACGTCGGCCAGGCTCTCGCCGCCGGGGCAGCCGTGCGTCCACACCAGCCAGTCGGGCACCTGCTCCCGAATCTGCGGTGTGGTCAGGCCTTCGTAGTCGCCGTAGTCCCACTCGGCCAGCAGTTCGGTGGTCTCGGCGACGTCCAGCCCGGCGAGTTCGGCCGTGACCACGGCCCGCCGGCGCGGACTGCTGATCACCAAGGGGTTGTCGAGCTTCAGTTCGGCCAGCGCCGAGGCGGCGCTGCGGGCCTGCTGCAGGCCTTCCTCGGTCAGATCGAGGTCGGTGCGCCCGGTGTGCCGGCCGCTGCGCGACCATTCGGTCTGGCCGTGCCGGAGCAGGATGAGCCGGTGTGTCAGCAGTTCGCCTGCCGGGTCGACGCCAATACTCACGCCCGAGATTCTGCCCCACGGTGAGCGGCGCCACTTGGCCGCGTGTCAGGATGGGCACCGTGACACGGGTACTTGCGGTCGCCAACCAAAAAGGTGGGGTCGCAAAAACGACGACAGTGGCGTCGCTGGGTGCAGCGCTGACCGAGGAAGGGCAGCGCGTACTGCTCGTCGACCTCGATCCGCAGGGCTGTCTGACCTTCTCTCTGGGCCAGGACCCCGACAAACTGCCGGTCTCGGTGCACGAGGTGCTGCTCGGCGACGTGGAACCCGATGTCGCGCTGGTCTCGACCGCCGAGGGCATGACCCTGCTGCCGGCCAACATCGACCTGGCCGGTGCCGAGGCGATGCTGTTGATGCGGGCCGGCCGGGAGTACGCGCTCAAGCGCGCGCTGGCGAAGATCGCCGACCAGTTCGACGTGGTGATCATCGACTGCCCGCCGTCACTCGGCGTGCTGACCCTCAACGGCCTGACTGCCGCCAACGACGTCGTCGTGCCCCTGCAGTGCGAGACGCTGGCGCACCGCGGTGTCGGCCAGTTCCTGCGGACCGTCAACGACGTGCAGCAGATCACCAACCCCGACCTGCGGCTGCTGGGCGCGCTGCCGACGCTGTACGACGCCCGCACCACGCACAGCCGCGATGTCCTGCTCGACGTCGCCGACCGCTACAGCCTCGTGGTGCTCGCCCCGCCGATCCCGCGCACGGTGCGCTTCGCCGAGGCCAGCGCCTCGGGTGCGTCGGTCCTCGCCGGCCGGAAGAACAAGGGCGCCATCGCCTATCGCGAACTGGCGCAGTCGCTGATCAAGCACTGGAAGAAGAACAAGGCCCTGCCGGTCTTCACCCCTGAGGTGTGACACCTCAGGTCACTGACCCAGCGCCACCAACTGGCTGCCGCGCTGCTCCAGCAGCACCGAACCGGCCAGGGCCGGGATCACCGCGGAGTTGACCGGTTGCCGCGCCAGCGCGATGTGCGTCTGACCGGCGCCGCTCTGCGCGTCGAACGTGTCGTAGCCGCTGGTCACCGGAACCAGCAGATGCCCCGCCAGCATGGTGGCCGGGCCGATCGGTGCCTGCCCACCCTGCGCGCTGACGGTGTACTTGTAGCGCAGCCCATTGCTGTCGAAGACCAGCACCGAGTCACCCGTGTACCAGGTGACGACGTCTCCGACGCGCGTCGTCGCCGTCACCGGCGTCGCGGCATGCGGCAGCAGCGTGCTGGCGATGGTGTTGCCGGTCTCGTCGATGACGTTCACGCACGGCTGCGGCGTCGGCAGGTAGACCGCCACCTTGGTGTCCGACACCGCGATCACCTGTGCGTCGGAGTCCACGCTGACGCCGGGCAGCGATACCCGCTTGACGTCCGGCTGGTCCTCTTCCTTGGCGGCCTTCAGCAGCGTCAGCCGCAGGTCGTTCTGCTTGGGGCAGGCCTCCATGACGGCCACCGACGCCGAGCTGGCCGCGGCGGACACCAAGCGGCACAGGGGAGAGGCCGGGACGCCGGGTTTGACCACCGCGTCGAGGTAGCCGTAGCTGATCATCCGCACCAGGTCGGAACGCCACTGCTCCAGGCGGCTGTCGCCGTACGACAGGATCGTCGTCCCGTCGGTGGACAGCTTCACCTCGGCATCGGCGAGGCTGCTGCGGGCCGGTCCGCGGCGTCCGGTGCCGGCGTCGATGGCGCTGGCCTGTCCGCAGCCGCGGCCGTCGGGGTACACAGCCACCGCGTACTGGTACACGGTGGTGACGCCGCACAGCTCACGGGCGCGCGAGTAGCTCCACAGCGTGTTGCCGGTCGCCGGGTCGCGGCCCAGCATCTGATCGCCGTCGCCGGTCACCACGACGCCGCCGACGACCGACGGCTGGCTGGTCTTGCCGCTGGCCGCGGTCCACAGTTCGCGCAGCGTCGTCGGCACCGTCTTGGCGGCGTGCAAGGCCGGGATGGGACGGTCGGCGGGCCGGCTGACGGTGGCGCGCGCGTCGCTGTTCCACCAGATCAGCGCTGCGCCGACCGCGACCACCACGACGATGGCCGCGGCGGCGATCAGATCAGCTCTGGTACGTCGCTCCGGTTTGACCATAGGGCTCGGGCGGCCTGCGGCTATTCGGCAGCAGGTGCTGCGACGGCCGCGGCCTCCGAGGCGGCCTTGCTCGGACGACGACGCCGGCGGCGGCGGCCCGAGTGGCTCGACTCGGCCGGGCTGTCACCGGCCGGGGCACCGGCTACGGCGGTGTCGCCCTCGACTGCGCCCGCTGCCTCGACATGACCCGTGGCCGACTCACCGGCGCGGGTGCGGCGGCGCGACCGGCTGCGGTTGCGGGCGGGACGGTCCTTGTCGGCGCTCGACTCGCGCTTGAGCTCGGGGTCCGAGGACTTCTTGGCGGGCTTGGCCCGCGAGGCGCCGATCGAGCCCGTGACATCGGTGGGGATGTCGAGCTCTTCGTACAGGTGCGGCGACCGCGAGTAGGTCTCGGCCGGGTCCGGGCAGTCCAGGTTCAGGGCCTTGTCGATGAGCGCCCAGCGCGTCAGCTCGTCCCAGTCGACCAGCGTCACGGCGATACCGGTCTTGCCGGCGCGGCCGGTACGGCCGATGCGGTGCACGTAGGACTGCTCGTCCTCGGGGATCTGGTAGTTGATGACGTGTGTGATGTCGTCGATGTCGATACCGCGGGCGGCGACGTCGGTCGCGACCAGAACGTCGATGTCGCTGTTGCGGAAGGACTTGAGCGCCTTCTCACGGGCGATCTGGCCCAGGTCACCGTGGACGGCGCCGACCTTGAAGCCGCGCTCGGCGAGCTCGTCGGACACCTTCTGCGCGGTGCGCTTGGTGCGGGTGAAGATCATGGTCGCGCCGCGGCCGTTGGCCTGCAGGATGCGGCTCACCATCTCGACCTTGTCCAGCGCGTGGGCGCGGTAGACGAACTGCTTGGTGGTGTCGTGGGTCGCCGCCGAGTGCGGGGCCTCGGCCCGGATGTGCGTCGGCTGGTTCATGAACGTGCGGGCCAGCGTGATGATCGGGTCCGGCATGGTGGCCGAGAACAGCATGGCCTGGCGGGAGTCCGGGGTCAGCCGCAGGATGCGCTCGATGTCGGGCAGGAAGCCCAGGTCCAGCATCTCGTCGGCCTCGTCGAGGACCAGAACGCTCAGGCCGCCGAGCTGCAGGTGACCCTGCTGAGCCAGGTCCAGGAGCCGGCCCGGGGTACCGACGATGACGTCGACGCCCTGCTGCAGGGCCTCGATCTGCGGCTCGTAGGGGCGGCCGCCGTAGATGGCCTCGACGCGGAGTTTGCGCTCCCCGTTCTCGCCGGCCTTGAGGTGTTTGCTGGCCATCGTCAGGTCGCCGTGCACCTGGATGCAGAGCTCACGGGTGGGGACGACGACGAGCGCGCGCGGGGTGCCGGTCAGCGGCAGCGAGGCGTCGGATGCGACGCGGTGCAGCAGCGGCACACCGAATGCCAGGGTCTTGCCCATACCGGTGCGGGCCTGGCCGATGAGGTCGTCGCCGGCCAGCGCGAGCGGGAGGGTCAGCTCCTGGATCGCGAACGGGTGGGCCTTGCCGTCCTCGGCGAGTGCCTGGACGATTTCGTCCCGAACGCCCAGGTCGGCGAATGTTTTTTCTTCGGTTGTCTTTGCAGTCAATGCGGTCATGAGGTGGCGTGGATGCCTTCCAGTGTCATCGGAGTCTGTGCTCGCTGTTTGTCCACGCGCGCACGAGTCTGACGATCAACACTTGGGCCCTCGGGGCGGTTCTGCCGAATCAGCCGGGTGTTCCGGCGAGCTGGAGAACCGTCTACCGCGTCGGTCGCGGATGGAGGTGGGCCAACACGTGCACGCACATTTCCTTGGTCGCAGCCGGTCGCGCGTTGCCCGCGCCGGACCTTTTCCCGATCCGGAACTTGCCCGGAACTGGCTACAGCCGAGACCATTGTAGCTGGTCGCATCGCCGGTCGGCTGTGACGCGAGTCGCGGTCTACAGTTGGGGCCATGCCTTCCCCGTCGCCTTCGAGGTCCCAGGCGCTGCCCGAGCAGACGGCAACTCCGGCGCAGCCGGCGGTGACCGGCGATCATCCCGGTATCAACGAGTTGTTCGCCCTGCTCGCGTACGGCGAGGTCGCCGCGTTCTACCGGCTGACCGAGGAGGCGCGGATGGCGCCGAACCTGGCCGGTCGCATCAATCTGGCGCGCATGGCCGCCGCCGAGATGGGGCACTTCGACGTGCTGCGCGAGGCGCTGCTGCGCCGCGGTGTCGACGTCGTCCCGGCGATGACGAAATACGCTCCGGCACTGGAGAACTACCACCGGCTGACCACACCGAGCACGTGGCTCGAGGCGCTGGTCAAGACCTACGTCGGCGACGCCCTGGCAGCCGATTTCTACCTGGAGATCGCCGGGTCGCTGCCCGCCGAGGCCGCCGACGTGGTGCGCGCGGTGCTGTCGGAAACCGGGCACTCCCAGTTCGTGGTGGCCGAGGTGCGGGCCGCGGTCAGCGCCAGCGACCGGCAGCGGCACCGGCTGGCGCTGTGGTCGCGCCGGCTGCTGGGGGAGGCCATCACCCAGGCGCAGTTCGTGATGGCCGAGCACGACGAGCTCGTCGACCTGGTGCTGTCCAGCGGCGAGGGTCTGACCCAGATGACCGAGTTCTTCGAGCGCCTGCAGGAGACACACAAGAACCGGGTGCGCGAACTCGGCCTCGGCTGAGCTCACACACCCGGTCCTGGATGCCTGTGGCGATTACTTCGTGCAGGTGGTGATCATCGTGTTGTTGCTCTGCACGGCGACCGGCTGTCCCGAACCGTCGCTGATCGAGCAGTTCAGCTGACCGGTGACGCTGGTGGCGGTCACCGAACTCAGCGTGACGCCCGGGTTCAGCGTGACCGTCTTGGCCCACGGCAGTGCCACGTTGACGTCCGTCTGCAGCGCACCCTGCCCGTCGGTGTAGATCACCGTCACGAGGTCGAGTAGCGACTTGTTGCCGGTGATGCGGTAGGTGACCGTGTTCGGGCCGGGTGCCGCGGGGACGGCGGCGGGGTCGACCGGCGGTACGGCCTCGGCCGGTGTGGGCGCCGCTGCGGTCGGGGTGACGGTCGTGACGGTCTCGGGAGCCAGCGAGGCGGTCGGCGGCGCCGCCGTCACCCGGGGACGCGGTGCGGCCGACGGCGTGGCGGAGGCCGTCGGCGTGGCCGACTGGCTCGTGCTGGGCGGCGTGATCGGCGCCGTGACAGGCCCGCTGTCACCGCCGCCGAGGATGACGACGGTGCAGATGACCGCCACCAGCAGGATGGCGCCGGCGACACCGGCCACCCACACCCAGCGCCGGTCGATGCCTTCGTCGTACTCGTAGATCTCGTCGTCGTAGTCGTCATACGCCGCGTCGTCATAGGCCGCGTCGGCGTCGCCACCGGCGTAGTCGGTATCGGCTGCGGTGAACCGATCGGTGTCGCCGTAGGTGCTGCTGTACTCGCGCGTGGGGCGGTCGGCCAGGTCGGTGGCGGAGCCGTACGAGCCGTACGAGCTGTACGAGTGGGTCCGGTCGCTGCCGTACCCGGTGCTGGAGCCGTAGCTGTAGCTGTAGCCGCGGTCGTAGCCCTGGTGGCTCGGGGTGTCCCCGTAGCTGCCGGTGGACGCCCCCGACGGTGTCGAATATCGCGAATATGTCCTGCTCATGGCGACTTTCCCCGGTCGAGTATCACTTACCTCGTCGATGCTAATGGTGCAAAAGTTACGGATGAGGTCGGCTCGCTGACCGTCGGATAACGGTCGGGACTCGGTTCGGTCGACCGCGCCGAGACGACCTGTCGCGACCTCGAAAAGCGGTGCCGCCGGGCCGCGTTTCCGGGCCGACAACTGTGACGACGTCGTGACCTCGGCGCCGGCGTTCGCACCGGTTCGCCACCGGCGAACGGCCCGCGGCCACCACGGCGGCCGTCGTCCACTAGCCTCCTGAGGAGAGTTCGACAGCAGCTCGACCGAAGTCTTGAAAACGAATGAAAGGGGTCAGCGTGGAGGTCAAGATCGGTGTCACCGACAGCCCGCGCGAACTGTTCCTCAACAGCGCGCAGACTCCCGAGGAAGTGGAGAAGTTGGTGACCGACGCGCTCGGTCAGGATTCGGGCGTGCTTGCACTGACCGACGAGAAGGGTCGCCGGTTCCTGGTGCAGACCGCAAAGATCGCCTACGTCGAGATCGGCGCTGCCGACGTCCGCCGCGTCGGCTTCGGCGTCACCGGCAAGGACTGACACCGCCCACACGCAAAAGCTGCCCCTTTCCACCATGGAAAGGGGCAGCTTTCTTTGTTCTGGCCGCGTCAGCGGGTGAGTGGAACGTGTGACAGTCCACCCCAGGCGAACTGCACCGTGCCGTCGACGGCCGCGTCCTTGGAGATCGGCCGGTCGTTGTTGATCCAGTAGCGGGCACAGTCGACGCTGATCGCGACGAGCCCGACGGCGATCATCCGGGCGCGATGGGGCTCCAACCCGGAATCGCTGCTCACCAGGTCGAACACCGCGTCGGTGCATGAATCGGTCGCGACCTTCACCTGCGCCGACACCTGCGGCTCGGTGACGTAGTCGTTCTCGAAGATCAGCCGGTAGCCCTGGCTGTCGTGCTCGATGAAGTCGAAGAACGCCTCGACGGCCGCACGCAGGCGCAGCCGGTTGTCGGTGGTGGCGCTCAGCGCGCCGCGCACGCCTTGCAGCAGGTTGTCGACGTGCCGCTGCAGCACGGCCAGGTACAGCTCCAGCTTCGACGAGAAGTGTTGGTACAGGACGGGTTTGCTCACGCCGGCGCGTTCGGCGATCTCGTCCATGCCGGCTGCGTGGTAGCCGCGGTCCACGAAGACGTCGCTCGCCGCGATCAGCAGCTGTCCGCGGCGTTCGTCGCGAGGCAGCCGGTTGCCCCGTCGATTCGTGGTCGGGCCGCCCTGCGCACCGTCGGTTCCGGCTTGCGTGCCTCTGGCGTCTGAGGTGTTGGCAACCTCGCTCATTACGTCCTCAATCTGGCATTGTCCGATCTGGACCCCGCTGTTCATGGCCGCCCAACGTGTTGTTCAGGTTGACCGACCCGGCAGTTTATCGCCACGACACTACTACCGTTAGTTCGCGGCTTTCGCGTGCTACCAGCGGTTCGGCGATTGTGTCCGGTCCCACTTGAACAACCTGGTGGCGTGCCATTACCGGCGTACGCCCAGCTCTGTGCCATCCTGGTTCGGTGACCTACGACCCGGGCCGAGGCACCGGTCGCGTCCCTGTGGTGCGCAATGAGTGGCGTGAGCCGTTGCGCGCGCAGCGGGATCCGGTGGCCGAGGACTCCGGACGGCTGCGGTCCAACCGGGACGACCGGCAGCAGTGGCGCAAGCAGTCCTGGCTGGGCCGCTTCGTATCCACCTACGGGTGGCGCGCCTACGCCCTGCCGGCCCTGGCCGTCGTCACCGGAATCGTGGTCTACCAGAGCATCTCCGGTCCGGCGCCGATCACACCGTCGCATCCGCACGTGCCGATGGTGGGCCAGCCCACCATCAACTCGGCGAGCACCGCGATCGTCGGCGCACCGCCCAAGGGCCTGACGCAGTTCGACGTCAACCTGCCCACCGGCATCCTCCCGGACGGCGGGCCGTTCACCGAGGCCGGCGCCAAGGCCTGGCACATCGTGCCGGGTACCACCGGCAAGATCGGTCAGGGCACCACCAAGTCGGTGACCTACACCGTCGAGGTCGAGGACGGCGTCGACACCACCAGTTTCGGCGGTGACGAGGCGTTCGCCCGGATGGTCGCCGAAACCCTCGCGAACCCCAAGAGCTGGACGCATGACGGGAAGTTCGCCTTCACCCGGCTCGACGCGTCGTCGCCGGAGACACCGGATTTCCGGGTGTCCCTGACCTCGCCGATGACGGTCCGCGAGGGCTGCGGCTACGACATCCAGCTGGAGTCGTCGTGCTTCAACCCGGCGTACTTCCCGGCCGACGGTGGCAAGGCACAGTCCCGCGTCTTCATCAACGAGGCACGCTGGGTGCGCGGCGCGGTGCCGTTCCAGGGCGACATCGGCTCGTACCGCCAGTACCTGATCAACCATGAGGTCGGCCACGCCCTCGGCTTCCGGATGCACGAGCCCTGCGGTGACAACGGCGGGCTGGCGCCGATCATGATGCAGCAGACCTTCTCGACCAACAACAACGACGACGCCAAGTTCGACCCGGAGTCGGTCAAGCCCGACGGCAAGACCTGCCACGTCAACTCCTGGCCGTACCCCATTCCTTAGCCGCCCCTCCCGCGAGCGGCCGTGTCTGTACCCCGACACGCCGTATTCGGCGTACAGGGAGCGCACGCTCGTCGCCGCCGAGCGGCCCCGAAATGTCATGCGAAGCCGCTGATTACTGTTGAGGGCATGGCATCCCCGTCCGGACGCAAGGAGGAAAACGGCTCCTTGCCGCCGCTGGTGCAGCCGGCAGCCGAACTGACCCGCGACGAGGTGGCGCGATACAGCCGCCACCTGATCATCCCGGACCTCGGCGTCGACGGGCAGAAGCGGCTCAAGAACGCACGGGTGCTCGTGATCGGCGCCGGGGGACTGGGTTCCCCGACTCTGCTCTATCTCGCGGCGGCGGGCGTCGGCACCATCGGCATCGTCGAGTTCGACGTCGTCGATGAATCTAACCTGCAGCGCCAGATCATCCATGGCCAGTCCGACGTCGGCCGGTCGAAAGCCCAGAGCGCCCGCGAATCGATCCTGGAGATCAACCCGCTGGTCACCGTCAATCTGCACGAATTCCGGCTCGACACCGACAACGCGGTGCCGCTGTTCGAGCAGTACGACCTGATCCTGGACGGCACCGACAACTTCGCCACCCGCTACCTCGTCAACGACGCCGCGGTGCTGGCGCACAAGCCGTACGTCTGGGGCTCGATCTACCGGTTCTCCGGCCAGGTGTCGGTGTTCTGGGAGGACGCCCCCGACGGGCGCGGGCTGAACTACCGCGATCTCTACCCGGAGCCGCCGGCCCCGGGCACGGTGCCGTCATGCGCCGAGGGCGGCGTGCTGGGGATTCTCTGCGCGTCTGTCGCCTCGGTGATGGGCACCGAGGCCATCAAGCTGATCACCGGTATCGGCGAGTCGTTGCTGGGCCGGCTGATGATCTACGACGCCCTCGACATGACCTACCGCACCATCGCGATCCGCAAGGACCCGGCGACCCCGAAGATCACCGGACTCATCGACTACGACGCGTTCTGCGGCGTGGTGTCCGACGCGGCCGCCGAGGCGGCGGCCGACTCGACGGTGACTCCGCTCGAGCTGCGGGAGCTGATCGACTCCGGCAAGCCCGTCGCCCTGATCGACGTGCGGGAGCCCGCGGAGTGGGCCATCAACCGCATCGAGGGTGCCGAACTGATTCCCAAGTCGACGCTCGACTCCGGGGCCGGGCTGGCCCGGGTGCCACAGGACCGAATTGCGGTGCTGTACTGCAAGACCGGGATCCGCTCGGCCGAGGCCCTGCTCGCCCTCAAACAGGCCGGATTCGCCGACGCGTTGCACCTGCAGGGCGGAATCGTGGCCTGGGCCCGGCAACTCGAGCCCGACATGGTCATGTACTGACGTCAGGTCTGGCCGGGCACACCTTAGTCTGATCGGGTGACCGTCGACCGTCCTCCCGAACATGTGCTCACGGCGTTCGGCCTGACCGGTCTCCGGCCGGTGCCGCTCGGCTCGAGCTGGGAGGGCGGCTGGCGCTGTGGCGAGGTCGTGCTGTCCATGGTCGCCGACAACGCGCGGGCGTCCTGGTCGGCCAAGGTGCGCGAGACGCTGTTCGTGGACGGCGTCCGGCTGGCCCGCCCGGTGCGTGCCACCGACGGCCGCTACGTCGTCGCCGGCTGGCGCGCTGACACGTTCGTCACCGGGACACCGGAACCGCGGCACGACGAGATCGTCTCGGCGGCGGTGCGCCTGCACGAGGCGACGGCCAAGCTCGAGCGTCCACGGTTCCTGACGCAGCCGCCCGCGGTGCCGTGGAGCGACGTCGATGTCTTCATCGCCGCCGACCGCGCCGCGTGGGAAGACCAGCCACTGCAGTCGTTGCCGCCCGGCTCGCGGGTGGTACCCGGGACCACCGACGGCCGCCGTTCGATCGAGCTGATCAATCAGCTTGCGTCGCTGCGCAAGCCGACCCGCAACCCGAGCCAGCTGGTGCACGGCGACCTCTACGGCACCGTGCTGTTCGCCGGCACCGCCGCGCCGGGCATCACCGACATCACGCCGTACTGGCGCCCGGCGTCGTGGGCCGCGGGCGTGGTCGTCGTCGATGCGCTGTCCTGGGGCGAGGCCGACGACGGTCTCATCGAACGCTGGGCATCGCTGCCGGAGTGGCCGCAGATGTTGTTGCGTGCCTTGATCTTCCGGCTCGCTGTGCATGCCCTGCACCCCCGGTCGACGGCCGCGGCTTTCCCGGGGCTGGCCCGCACCGCAGCTCTGGTCCGCCTGGTGCTGTAATTCCGCGCACCGTCGTTCGAATGGCAGCGCGCCCCGTTCGGTGGGAAAGTTACCTCGCATGACGGCTGTTGAACCCACCACCGACGGAACCTACAAAGACCGGATCGCTGCGGTCGAACCCGGTGGCAACGAGTTCATCGCCGAGGCGGACCGGCACGGCAAGCCGAGCCAGCTGTTCTGGACGTGGACGTCGCCCAACATGGAATTCGCGACGGTGTTCGTCGGCATGCTGGCCGTCCTCGCCTTCGGCATGAGCTTCTGGCAGGCGGTCGCCGGGATCGTCGTCGGGACGGGGCTGGGTGCCATCGCGCACTATTTCCTGTCCGCGCGTGGGCCGCTGCACGGCGTGCCGCAGATGGTGCTGGGCCGAATGGCGTTCGGGTTCAAGGGCAATGCGTTGCCGGCGACGCTGATGTCGATCACCGCGGGCGTCGGTTGGTTCGCCACCAACAGCGTCAGCGGTGCGTTTGCCCTGTCCACCCTGTTCGGCTTCGGGCCGCTGATCGGCCTGATCATCATCGTGGTGCTGCAGACGGCGTTCGCGTTCTTCGGTCACAACCTGGTGCAGGCGTTCGAGCGGTGGTCGTTCCCCGCGCTCGTCGTCGTCTTCGGCGCGGCATCGGTCGGAATCTTCGCGCACGCGAATCTGGGTGCGCCCGCGCCGTCGGGCGGCGTCGGCGGACTCGGCGGCTTCCTGCTCACCGTCGGCACGTCGTTCGGCTACGCGGCCGGCTGGACCCCGTACGCCGCGGACTACACGCGCTATCTGCCGTCGGCGGTGTCCACTTTCGCGACGGGGTTCTTCGCCTCGACCGGGTTGTTCATCTCGTGCGCGGTCCTGGAGATCGTCGGGGCGGCATCGGCGACGTTCGGCACCGCGAGCCTGGCCAATCCGACCGCGTCGTTCACGGCCGAGCTCGGGCCGTGGCTGGCCAAGGCGACCCTGCTGGCCATCGCGATCGGCGCGATCGCCGCCAATGCGCTCAATATCTATTCCGGGGCAATGGCTTTCGTGACCATCGGGATCACGTTGCCGCCGCATATCGCGCGGGCGCTGGTGACCGTCTTCTTCGGCGTCGCCGGTTTCCTGATCGCCTGGTGGGCGTTGCCCGACGCCGCGCACAGCTATGAAGCGTTCCTGCTGGTGATCGCCTACTGGATCGGACCGTGGCTGGGTGTGGTCTTCGCCGATCAGTATCTGCGTCGCGGGCAACACATTGCCGGGTACCTCTACGACCGCTCGTACTCGAACTGGCCCGGGCTGCTGTCCTTCGCGCTGGGACTGGGCCTGTCGGTGCTGTTGTTCTCCAACCAGGAGAAGTTCGTCGGTTACATCGCCCGTGCGGTGCCGAAGCTCGGCGACATCACCTTCTTCGTCGGCTTCGTCATCGCGGGTGTCGCGTACCTGGTGTTGTGTCGAAAGAAGATCGCCGCGGAATGCGCCGCCGTATGACCCCTGAGCAGATGCTCGACGTCGCGGTCGCCGAAGCCCGAAAAGGGCTGTCCGAAGGCGGCATTCCGATCGGCGCGGCGTTGTTTCGCGCCGATGGTGAACTCCTGGGCGCCGGGCACAACCGCCGGGTGCAGAACGATGATCCCTCGGTGCACGCCGAGACCGACGCGTTCCGCGCGGCCGGGCGCCAGCGCGGCTACCGCTCGACCATCATGGTGACGACGCTGTCGCCGTGCTGGTATTGCAGCGGGCTGGTGCGGCAGTTCGGCATCGGCGCGGTGGTGATCGGGGAGGCCCGCACGTTCCACGGCGGTCATGACTGGCTGGCCGAACATGGTGTGGCGGTTACGGTATTGGACGACGAGCGGTGCGTGGCCATGATGGAGGACTTCATCGCGGCCCACCCCGAATTGTGGGCGGAGGATATCGGCGAATGAGTGCCATTGCGACAGTGGATATTTCCCGCTGGTATGCCGGCGGAGCCGAGGCCGATGCGTTGGCCGCCGAGGTCGACGAGGGGCTGCAGCGCGCCGGTTTCATCGTGGTCACCGGTCACGGGGTGGACCAGGGGTTGGCGGCTGCGGTGCGCGCGGCCAGCCGGGAGTTCTTCGCGTTGCCCGACGAGGTCAAGCAGCGGTACTCGGTGCCGGTCGGCGGGCACGGCTGGATCGGCCCGGGTGCCGAGGCCAACGGTTACGCCGAGGGCACCGAGACACCACCCGATCTCAAGGAGAGTTTCAGCCTGGGCGCGGAAACGTCGACGGGGGATCCGGAGGTGGACCGAATCTGGTTCGCCCCCAACGTATGGCCCGCCGAGGTGCCCGCATTGCAGACGTTGGTGGATGAATACACCGCCCAGATGCGCCGATTGTCCGACGATCTGCTGGCCCTGTTCGCGCACGCGCTGGGACTGGCGGCGAATCCTTTTGCGGCGCTGGCAGATCGGCCGACGTGGACCATGAACATCAACCACTACCCGCCGGTGAGCGTCGTGGGCGAACCCGAGCCGGGGCAGTTCCGCATCGGCCCGCACACCGATTTCGGCACCGTCACGGTGCTCGACCGGGAGCCGGGCGCCGGTGGGCTGCAGGTGTATTCCGAGGCAGCGGGCTGGGAGGACGCGCCCTGGGAACCGGGCGCGCTGACGGTGAACATCGGAGACCTGCTGGAGTATTGGAGCGGACGACGCTGGCCGTCCGGCCGCCACCGCGTGCTGCCGCCGCAACCGCACGCACCGGAAGAGGACCTGGTGTCGCTGATCTACTTCTACGAAGCCAACCACGACGCGCTGATCACCCCGTTGCAGCCGCCCATCGGTGCGGTGTCCGGGCTCGCGCCGGTGGTCTCCGCGGATTTCATCAAGGAACGGCTGGACGCCATCACCGTCGGCTGAGCGGCCCTCAGAACTCGTGCCGGTACTCCCGCAACCGAACCCGTCCGTCGACCGCCAGCACCCCTTCGGCGCGCAGCCGTTCCAGCTGCCGCGTCGCCAGATGCGCTGCCGGCCGGCCTGATGCGCTGATCACGCGGTGCCAGGGCAGGTCCGAGGAATCGGTCCGCATGATCCAGCCGACGATCCGCGGGCTGGAAAGCTCTGCGGCATCGGCAATGTCGCCGTACGTCGACACCCGACCGGACGGTATCGAGGCGACGAGACCCCGCACCTTCTCCACCTGCTCGTCGGTGACAGCCGCCACGATCAGACCAGGTGACGCCGGATCACGTCGGCGGTTTCGGCGGGCATGGCGTGCGGCACCATGTGGTCGCAATCGAATTCGGTCAGCACGAAGTCGGCGCCGAGCCGGGCCTGCAAACCCGACACGAGCTCGCCGGTGACGTAGGCCGGATGGGTCCGTTTGGCCAGCACCAGCGTCGTCGGTGTGCCCTGCGGCGGCAACACGATCGGGCGGGCCAGCTCACTCCAGTAGGACATCATGGCGGGCAGGCTGATGCGCCAGCCGACGCGTCCGCCCGGCAGGGCGACCAGGTGCTCGTCCAGGTCGCGCTCGAGTTCGCCGGGGTACTTCGCCGAGACCTCGCCCCACGATCCGTTCACCTTCTCGGCGTGGGCCTCCTGACGGTCCGGGTAGTCGGGGGAGCCGAGCATGGCGTCGGCGATCTCGCTCATCCAGCTGCCGTCCAGCCCGGTCGCCGGGTCCAGCAGCACCAGGCCGGACACCAGATCCGGATGGGCGGCAGCGAGATTGAGCGCTATCGCGCCACCGAATGAATGTGCCACCACGACCACCCGCCCGTCGGCCTCGGCCTGGAGGAGGGCCGCCAGGGCCGCGACGTTCTCGTCGATGTTCCACGGCGCCGCCCACGACGAATGGCCATGTCCCAGGAGGTCGGGCGCCAGTACCGCATATTCGGCCAGATACCCGTCCGCCAGTGTCTGCCAGCGCTTTCCGTGGCCGGTCAGGCCGTGCAGGGCCAGGATCTGTGCCGGCCGCGCCGGTCCGTAGCGGTACACCTGCAAGCTCACCCCGTTGATGCTGCCAGACATCGCGGCCGGACGTCGCCGTCGGCCGAACTTGTCGTACCCCCGTGGTTGCATTCCTGCCATGGCCGCCCCGCACTCCGCACTCACCGCGCCCGGCTCGGTTAATGCCCTGACCGAGCCCGGGCAGCGCGGTGTCGTGCGGGTGCTGGGCGGCCCCGGAACCGGCAAGACCGAGCTGCTGATCCGCACGGCGGCAACACATATCGCGGCGGGAACCGATCCGGAGTCGGTGCTCCTGCTCACCGGTTCGGCGCGGCTGGGCAGCCGGGTCCGCGGCGCCATCACCTCGGCGCTGCTGGGCGATACCGGCCAGGTCACCCGGGAGCCGCTGGTTCGCACCCTGCACTCCTACGCGTTCGCCGTGCTGCGGCTCGCCGCGCAGCGTGCCGGTGACCCGCCGCCGCGCCTGATCACCAGTGCCGAGCAGGACGGCATCATCCGCGAGCTCCTCGCCGGTGATCTGGAGGATGGCGACGAGGCGAGCGTGGACTGGCCGCCGCACCTGCGGCCGGCGTTGGGCACCGCGGGGTTCGCGACCGAATTGCGGGACCTGTTGGCCCGCTGCACCGAACGCGGCGTCGACCCCGCGGATCTGCGCCGGATCGGCCGCAAGGCCGGCCGTCCGGAGTGGGTGGCGGCGGCTCGGTTCGCGCAGGTCTACGAGCAGGTCATGCTGCTGCGCAGCGCCGTCGGCATGGCGGCCCCGCAGGCGACGGTGCCCGCGCTGGGCGCGGCCGAGCTGGTGGGCGCCGCGCTCGAGGCCTTCGCGGTCGATCCCGCATTGCTGGACGCCGAACGCGCCCGCATCAAGCTGTTGCTCGTCGACGATGCGCAGCACCTCGATCCGCAGGCCGCGCTGCTGGTGCGGGTGCTGGCGGCCGGTGCCCAGCTGACGGTCATCGCCGGTGACCCGAGCCAGACCGTGTTCGGCTACCGCGGCGCCGAGCCGACGCTGCTGTACGGCCCCGATGACCAGCCGCAGGTGGTGCTGACCGAGTCTCACCGGTGCTCGCCCGCAGTGGCCGGAGCGGTCGCGGCCGTCGCGCGGCGGCTGCCCGGCGTGGACGCGTCCCGGGCTCTGACGCCGGCGACGACGGATCAGCTCGGCTCGCTGGCGGTGCGCGTCGCCAGTTCTCCGCATGCCGAATCCGCGTTGATCGCCGACGCCTTGCGGCGCGCGCACCTGGTCGACGGCGTGCCGTGGTCGCAGATGGCCGTCATCGTGCGGTCGGTACCGCGGGCCGGGACAGCGCTGGCCCGGGCCCTGAGCGCCGCCGGGGTTCCGGTGCAGCAGCAGGCCGGCATGGCGCCACCCGCGCAGCATCCGGCGGTGGGCGCGCTGCTCACGGTGCTGGACTGCATCGCCGACCAACTGACCGGTGACCGGGCACTGGCTCTGCTGACCGGCCCCATCGGCCGCGTGGACCCGGTGTCACTGCGCCAGTTGCGGCGCGCGCTGCGCCGCGCCGACGGCAGCGGTCGCGATTTCGGTGACCTGCTCGTCGAGGCGCTGACCGGAAGTACCGAACACTCGCTGTCCGATCAGCTGGCACGGCCCGTGCGGCGCGTCCGCGCGGTTCTCGACGCGGCGCGCCGGTCGGCGACCGCGGGCCAGGATCCGCGTTTCGTGCTGTGGCAGGCCTGGCACGCCAGCGGGTTGTCGCGCCGGTGGCAGGCCGCGGCAGGGCGTCCGGGTGCGGCGGGGGTGGCGGCAAACGCCGATCTGGATGCCGTCACCGCGCTGTTCGACACCGCCGACCAGTACGTCGCTCGCACCGCGGCGGCGTCCCTCGCCGGCTTGATCGACCACGTCCGCGCTCTCTCCTGGGCGGGTTCGGCTCCCGAGCGCGCCGAGGCCGACGAGGTGGCCGTGCTCAGTGCCCATGCTGCGCTGGGGCGGGAGTGGGACTTCGTGGTCATCGCGGGCCTGCAGGAAGGGTTGTGGCCCAACACCGTTCCGCGTGGGGGCGTACTCGGCACCCAGCAGCTCCTCGACATCGTCGACGGGGTGGGTGACGTGCGCGGCATGTCGGCCACGGCGCCGCTGCTGGCCGAGGAACGGCGACTGCTGGTCGCCGCGCTGGGACGGGCCCGCAACCGCGTGCTGGTGACGGCCGTCGACAGCGACAACGGTGACGAGGCGTTGCTGCCGTCGACGTTCTTCGAGGAGCTGGCGGCCCTGGCCGGCGGCACCGACCCCGACGCCGACGAGCTCCCGGTGCATGCGCCCGCCGTGTTGTCGCCGTCGGCATTGGTCGGCAGGTTGCGGTCGGTGGTGTGTGCTCCCGACGGCGCGGTCGAGGAAACCGACCGGCTCTGTGCGGCAGCGCAATTGGCCCGGCTGGCCGAGGCCGGCGTGCCGGGCGCCGACCCGGCGCAGTGGTACGCCAGCACGGCGCTGTCCACTGCCGAGCCGCTGTGGTCGGGCGACGACCACGTCGTCACGGTGTCGCCGTCGACCGTGCAGACCCTGACCGACTGCCCGCTGCGCTGGATGCTGGAGCGCCACGGCGGCAGCGACGGCCGCGATCTGCGGTCGGCGTTGGGCTCGCTGGTGCACGCGCTGGTTGCCGATTCGGGTCGCAGCGAGGCGCAGCTGCGGGGTGAACTCGAAAAGGTCTGGCAGCAGCTGCCTTTCGATTCGAACTGGTATGCCGACAACGAGCTGGAGCGGTACCGCGCCATGCTGGCGACGTTCACGACGTGGCGGCAGGAGACCCGCGGTGAGCTGACCGAGGTCGGTACCGAACTCGAGGTGTCCGGCACGATCGCCGACGAGGGGCTGCAGGTGCAGGTGAAGGGACGTATCGACCGCCTGGAACGGGACCGTGAGGGCCGCCTCGTGGTGGTCGATGTCAAGACCGGCAAGAGCCCCGCCACCAAGGCCGATGCCCAGGAGCACGCCCAGCTCGCGCTGTACCAGCTGGCGATCGCCGAAGGTGTTGTGCCGCATGGTGATCAGCCCGGCGGTGGCCGGCTGGTGTATCCGGCCAAACCTGCCAAGACCGGCGCCACCGAACGCGAACAGGATCCGATGGGGGAGACGGCGCAGGCGCAGTGGCGGCAGCGGGTGACCGACGCCGCCGCGGCGACGGCCGGGCCGCACTTCGTCGCGCGCGTCGGCTCCGGGTGTGCGACGTGCCCGGTGCGGGCCATGTGCCCGGCACAGGGTACGAAGGGGGCATGCCCGTGACGTACAGTCCCGCCGACCTTGCCGAGGCACTCGGGCTGTTCACCCCGACCGACGAGCAGGCGGCGGTCATCGCCGCGCCGCCGGGACCGCTGGTGGTGATCGCGGGGGCCGGTGCCGGGAAAACCGAGACCATGGCGGCGCGCGTGGTGTGGCTGGTGGCCAACGGCTATGCCACGCCGTCACAGGTGCTGGGGTTGACCTTCACCCGCAAGGCCGCCGGACAGTTGCTGCGCCGTGTGCGTACCCGGCTGGCCCGCCTGGCGGGGTCGGGTCTGCTGCCCGGCGTCTCGCTGGCCGACGAGCACGCCACCGTCAGCACCTACCACGCCTTCGCGGGCACCTTGCTGCGCGAGTACGGGCTGCTGCTGCCCATCGAGCCGGCCACCCGGCTGGTCACCGAAACCGAGATGTGGCAGTTGGCTTTTCGGGTGGTGTCCGACTTCCCGGGGCAGCTGCACACCGACAAGTCCCCGGCCGCCGTCACCCAGATGGTGCTGCGCCTGGCCGGCCAGCTGTCCGAGCATCTCGTCGACACCGACGCCGTGCGCGACACGCATCACGAGCTGGAGCGGCTCATTCTCACGCTCCCCGGGGGCCCGGGCCAACGCGGCGGGCCCACCCAGTCGCTGCTGAACCTGCTGGCCACCCAGACCGAGCGGGCCGAGCTGGTGCCGCTGATCGATGCCGTGCACCAGCGCATGGGGGAAGCGCAGGTCATGGACTTCGGCAGCCAGATGTCGGCCGCGGCCCGCCTGGCCGAGCGTTTCCCGCAGGTCGGCGCGCAGCTGCGGGAGCGGTATCGCGTCGTCCTGCTCGACGAATACCAGGACACCGGGCACGCTCAGCGGGTCGCGCTGTCGTCGCTGTTCGGCGGCGGTGTCGACGACGGCCTGGCGCTGACGGCGGTCGGGGATCCCATTCAGTCGATCTACGGCTGGCGCGGCGCGTCGGCGACCAACCTGCCGCGGTTCACCACCGACTTCCGCCTGTCCGACGGTTCGCCGGCCCCGACCCTGGAACTGCGGACCAGTTGGCGCAATCCGCCGCGGGCACTCAAGCTGGCCAACGAGGTCTCCGCCGAGGCGCGGCGCCGCAGCGTGAGCGTGCGCGAATTGCTGCCGCGACCGGGCGCCGAGCCGGGAACCATTCAGTGTGCATTGCTGGATGATGTTGTTGCCGAACGTGATTGGGTGGCCGATCACTTGGCCCGCCGGTACCACGGTGCCGTCGCGGCGGGTGAGCCGGCGCCGACGGCCGCGGTCCTGGTACGCCGCAACGCCGACGCCGCGCCCATCGCCGAGGCGCTGACAGCCCGCGGGGTGCCCGTCGAGGTGGTGGGTCTGGCCGGGCTGCTGGCCATCCCCGAGGTCGCCGACGTCGTCGCGATGCTGCGCCTGGTCGCCGAACCGACTGCCGGGGTCGCCGCGATGCGGGTGCTCACCAGCGCGCGGTGGCGCTTCGGCGCCGCTGACCTGGCCGCGCTCTGGCGCCGCGCCTCGGAACTGGATGCGCCCGACCCGGCGCGGACGTCCGGGTCGCCCGCCGAGCAGGCCGTCGCACAGGTCGCCCCCGACGCCGACCACGCCTGCCTGGCCGACGCGATCAGTGATCCGGGCCCGGCCGACCGCTACTCACCCGAAGGACACCGCCGGCTGCTGGCCCTGGGCGCCGAATTGAGCCAGTTGCGTGCGCACCTGCACCAGCCGCTGCCGGATCTGGTCGCCGAAGTACGTCGGGTCCTGGGTATCGACGCCGAAACCCGCGCGGCCAGTGGGGTTTCCGAGGGCTGGCGCGGCACCGAACATCTCGATGCCTTCGCCGATGTGGTCGCGGGATACGCCGCGCGGCCGGCCGCAGAACCGGACGGCGCAGCATCCATCGCCGGACTGCTGGCGTACCTGACCGCGGCCGCGGAGGTGGAGAACGGGCTGGCCCCGGCACAGGTGACGGTGGCCTCGGACCGCGTGCAGATCCTGACGGTGCACGCGGCCAAGGGCCTGGAATGGCAGATCGTCGCGGTTCCGCACCTGGTTGCCCGGGTGTTCCCGTCGACCGCGTCGCAGCGCACCTGGCTGACCGACGCGGGGGACCTGCCGCCGTTGTTGCGTGGGGACCGTGCCGAGCTGTCCGAACATGGCGTGCCGGTGCTCGACACCTCCGATGTCTACGACCGGAAGATGTTGGCGGACAAGATCGCCGCGCACAAGGCGCTGCTCGATCAGCGGCGCACCGATGAGGAACGCCGGCTGCTCTACGTGGCCCTCACCCGCGCCGAGGACACCCTGCTGTTGTCCGGATATCACTGGGGGACGACGGCCGGGAAACCGGCGGGGCCTTCTGACTTCCTGATCGAGATACGCGACATCATCGAACGGGCAGCGCAGGAGGGCCACCCCTGCGGTGAAATCGAGCAGTGGGCCACGGCACCCGCGGAAAATGCCGTCAACCCGTTGCGGGACAACGTCGTCGAGTGCTCCTGGCCCGTCGACCCGGCTGGTTCCCGGCGCGGGGACGTCGACCGGGGCGCGGCCCTGGTGGCCCAGGCGCTCGCCGCAGGGGCCGAAGACCTCGAGGACCGGCACGGCTGGGCTGCCGACGTGGACGCCCTGCTGGCCGAGCGGGAGCGGGCCCAGGAGCGCGGTCCGCTCGACCTGCCGCCGCAGTTGTCGGTGAGCACATTGGTCGACCTGGGCAGCGACCGGTCGGGTGCACTGCAACGGCTGCAGCGACGGCTGCCCGCCCGGCCGGACCCGCAGGCGCTGCTGGGCACCGCGTTCCACGACTGGGTGCAGCGGTACTTCTCCGCCGAGCGGCTGTTCGACCTCGACGACCTGCCCGGCGCGGTCGACGCCGAGCTGGGGCAGGCCGTCGCCGAGGAACTGGCAGACCTGCAGGCCGCGTTCGCCCTCTCGGAGTGGGCGGCCCGTACCCCGATCGACATCGAGGTGCCGTTCGACATGGTGATCGGTGACCGGGTCATCCGCGGCCGTATCGACGCGGTGTTCGCCGACGCCGACGGTGGCTACACCGTGCTCGACTGGAAAACCGGCGATCCGCCCACCACTCCGGAAACGCTGCGCAACAAGGCCATTCAGCTGGCGGTGTACCGCCTGGCCTGGTCGTCCATCCAGGGCGTACCCGTCGATGCGGTGCGGGCGGTCTTCCACTACGTGCGCGCGGGGCAGACGGTGGCACCCACCGACCTGCCCGGCGCCGACGAGCTGGCGGCGCTAGTTCACCTCGGGTGAGTTGCGGTAGATCTTGAGTGCCTGGGTCACCATCGGCACTTGCAACGGCAGCCGGGCCAGTGCCGCGATGCGGGCCGGCCACCCCTTGGGCCACCACAGCCGCACCATGTTGACGTTCGCCGGGAAGACGCTGAGGAAAAGTGCGACCGCGGCCAGCGCGCCCAGCTTGCGGGTACGGGGCAGGAGCAGCGCGGCGCCGGTGGCGACTTCGCCGACGCCCGACGCGTAGGTGTAGAACCGTCCCGTGCCGGGGAGTTCCGCCGGGACGATGCCGTCGAAAGGCTTCGGTGCGACGAAGTGCAGGGCGCCCATTCCGACGAGCAGCGCGCCCATTCGGTACGCGGGCGCCTGGCTGGGGGTGGTGTTGGCAGTGCTGTTGGCGGCGGTCATGGTTACATAGTGCTGTGCCGAGCCGTCTCGTGGTGAGTCTCCGCCAGATAATGGAGCCGCATGGCTCGCGTTAGGTTGTCGCGGCGCATGGCCGCGATGGAACAGAACCTCACGAGCCGCCAGAACGCGGATCTGGTTGATGTGCTGCAGATTCCGGAAGCGTTCGTCAGTCCCATCCGCCGGATCGTGCGCCGTGTCATCTACGCGCTGCTGGTGCTCGCCGCCGCGGTGCTCGTCGTGTATCTCGACCGCGACGGCTACCGCGACGCCCAGGAGAACGAGATGTCGCTCCTGGACTGCATCTACTACGCGACGGTGTCGCTGTCGACCACCGGCTATGGCGACATCACACCGCTGACACCGAGCGCGCGCCTGGTGAACGTCCTGGTGATCACGCCCATGCGGATCGCGTTCCTGATCGTGCTCATCGGTACGACCGTCGAGACGCTGACCACGCAGTCTCGTCAAGCCTTGAAGATTCAGCGATGGAGGAGCACCGTGCGCAACCACACCATCGTCGTCGGTTACGGGACCAAGGGCCGCACCGCGGTCCAGGCCATGGTCGGTGACGAGGTCGCCCCCGGAGACATCGTCGTCGTCGACGAGAACCCGGCGGCCCTGGACCGGGCGCGTGCCGCCGGACTGGTCACCGTGGTCGGCGACGCCACCAAGTCGGAGGTGCTGCGCCTCGCCGGCGCCCAGCACGCGAAGTCCATCGTCGTCGCGACCGACAAAGACGCCACCGCCGTGCTCGTCACGCTGACCGCGCGCGAGGTGGCGCCCAAGGCCAAGATCGTCGCCTCGGCCCGCGAGGCCGAGAACCAGCACCTGCTACGGCAGTCCGGCGCCGACTCGACGGTCGTGTCCTCGGAGACCGCCGGCCGGCTGCTGGGCATCGCGACCCAGACGCCGAGCGTCGTCGAGATGGTCGAAGACCTGCTCACCCCCGACGCAGGCTTCGCGATCTCCGAGCGCGAGGTCGAGGCCAAGGAGCTCGGCGGTTCGCCGCGGCACTTGACCGACATCGTGCTCGGGGTGGTGCGCGACGGGCAGCTGCTGCGGGTCGACTCGCCTGAGGTCGACGCCCTGGCGGCCGGGGACCGGCTGCTCTACATCCGCAACGCCGAAGTCGAACGGTAAGCCCCGCGATGAGCGATTTCACCCTGCGTAACGTCCCGCTGCTGTCCCGGGTCGGTGCCGACCGGGCCGACACGCTGCGCACCGACGTCGACGCCGCGATCGCCGGCTGGAAGGACGCGCTGCTGCTGCGCGTGGACCGCCGCAATCAGGTGTTGATCTCCGGTGGCCGGGTGGTGCTCGGGCGTGCCGCGGAACTCGGCGACAAGCCCGACGAGCACGCGGTGTTCCTGGGCCGGATGCCCGATGGCCGCCACGTGTGGGGCGTGCGCGCCGCACTGGAGGAGCCGACGGGCGGGACGGACGCGCCGGTCGAGGTCCTCGACCTGCGCCGGGCCGGGCCCATCTTCGACGACATCAGCGCGCAGCTCGTCTCGACGGCGACGGCCCTGCTGAACTGGCATGACAGCGCCCGCTTCAGCGCCATCGACGGCGCGCCCACCAAGCCGATCAAGGGCGGCTGGGCGCGGGTCAACAGCATCGGCGGCCACGAGGAATTCCCGCGCATCGACCCGGCGATCATCTGCCTCGTGCACGACGGGCACGACCGCGCGGTGCTGGCCCGGCAGACCAACTGGCCCGAGCGGCTGTTCTCACTGCTGGCCGGGTTCGTCGAGGCCGGCGAATCGTTCGAGAGCTGCGTGGTACGCGAGATCGCCGAGGAGATCGGTCTGACCGTCACCGACGTCAAGTACCTGGGCAGTCAGCCCTGGCCGTTCCCGCGTTCGCTGATGGTCGGCTTCCACGCCATCGGTGATCCGGAGCAGCCGTTCTCGTTCAACGACGGCGAGATCGCCGAGGCCGACTGGTTCACCCGGGCCGAGGTGCGCGAGGCCCTCGAGCACGGCGACTGGAACAGCACGGCGGACACCCGGCTGCTGCTGCCCGGCTCCATCTCGATCGCCCGGGAGATCATCGAATCCTGGGCGGCCCAGTGATTTGTGCACGAAAATCCGCGGCCAGCGCGGAAAATCGTGCACAAATCCCTAACTCAGCTTGGCTTTGACGTCCTTGATGCTGGGGTTGGTCAGCGTCGAGCCGTCGGGGAACTTCACCGTCGGAACCACGTGGTTGCCGTTGTTGACCGAACCGACGAACTCGGCGGCCGCCGGGTCCTGCTCGATGTCGATCTCGGTGTAGGAGATGCCTTCGGCCTTCAGCGCGGTCTTGAGCCGCTTGCAGTAGCCGCACCAGGTCGTGCTGTACATGATCAGTGCACTCATAACGCACCTCAACGTATCCGATCGCCGCATCATGCCGCCCAGCGGTGCCTCGTGTGTCACACCCGCCTGCCATGATGGAGGCCATGCCAGCCGAGGCCCCGCCGTCCACACTCCTCGAGGACCTCGACGACGAACAGCGTGAGGCCGTCCTCGCGCCCCGCGGCCCGGTGTGCGTGCTGGCCGGTGCCGGCACGGGCAAGACCCGCACCATCACCCGCCGCATCGCGTATCTCGTCGCCGCCGGACACGTCGCGCCGAGTCAGGTGCTGGCCGTGACGTTCACCCAGCGCGCCGCCGGCGAGATGCGCGGCCGCCTCCGCAGCCTGGAACAGGAGATCGACGGTGCGGCCGGCACCGGGGCCGTCCAGGCCATGACGTTCCACGCGGCGGCGCTGCGGCAACTGCGGTACTTCTGGCCGCGGGTCGTCGGGGACACCGGCTGGGAGTTGCTCGACAGCAAGTTCGCGGTGGTCGCGCAGGCGGCCAATCGGGCGGGCATTCAGGCCAGTACCGACGACGTGCGCGACCTGGCCGGTGAGATCGAATGGGCCAAGTCGTCCCTCATCAGTCCCGAGCTGTACCCGGAGCAGGTCGCCAAGATCGAGCGGGACATCCCGTTCGACGCCGCCAAGGTCGCTGCGGTGTATGCCGGGTACGAGGGCCTCAAGGCCCGGCGCGACGGATCGGCGCTGCTGGACTTCGATGACCTGCTGTTGCACACCGCCGCCGCCATCGAGAACGACGCCGCCGTCGCCGGCGAATTCCGCGACCGCTACCGCTGCTTCGTCGTCGACGAGTACCAGGACGTCACCCCGCTGCAGCAGCGGGTGCTCAATGCCTGGGTGGGGGAGCGCGACGATCTGACGGTGGTCGGTGACGCCAACCAGACCATCTACTCGTTCACCGGCGCCACCCCGCAATACCTCCTCGACTTCTCGCGGCGGTTCCCCGATGCGGCGCTGATCCGGCTGGAACGCGACTACCGCAGCACGCCGCAGGTGGTGTCGCTGGCGAACCAGGTGATCTCGGCGGCGTCCGGCCGGATGGCGGCCAGCCGGTTGCAGCTCATCGGTCAGCGCGATCCGGGGCCCAAGCCGGTGTTCCGGGAACATCCCGACGAGGTCGCCGAGGCCAACGCGGTCGCCGCCGCCATCAAGAAGCTCATCCAATCCGGTACTGCCCCTTCGGAAATCGCGGTGCTGTACCGCATCAACGCGCAGTCCGAGGTGTACGAGGAGGCGCTCACCGCGGCCGGGGTGGCGTTCCAGGTGCGCGGGGGTGAGGGCTTCTTCAGCCGCCAGGAGATTCGGCAGTCGTTGCTGGCGCTGCAGCGCGCCGCGGGACACCAGGGTGACGTCGCCGGTGTCGAGCTGCCCCAGTTGGTCCGGGATCTGCTGGAGCCGCTGGGCCTGACGGCCGAGCCGCCGGCGGGTACCAAGGCCCGGGAACGCTGGGATGCGTTGTTGGCCTTGGTCGAATTGGTCGAGCAGGAAGTCGCGGTGCGTCCCAACCTGGACCTGCAGGGCCTGCTCGTCGAGCTGCGTCAGCGCGCCGATTCGCGGCACCCACCGGTGGTGCAGGGTGTCACGCTGGCCTCGCTGCACGCTGCCAAGGGCCTCGAGTGGGATGCGGTGTTCCTGGTCGGTCTGGTCGACGGCACGCTGCCCATCTCGCACGCACTGTCGCACGGCGCGGACAGCGAACCCGTCGAAGAGGAGCGTCGCCTCTTCTACGTCGGAATCACCAGGGCCAGAGTGCATTTGACGATCTCGTGGGCCCTCGCCCGGGCCGCCGGCGGGCGGCAGAGCCGCAAGCCCTCGCGGTTCCTCAACGGGCTGACACCGCAGAGCCGGCGCGAACCCCAACAGCCGCAACGTAAACGGGGTCCGGCGCCGCGCTGCCGGGTCTGCAATGCGGCGTTGACGTCGTCGACCGCGATCCTGTTGCGGCGCTGCGAATCGTGCCCGTCGAACCTCGACGAGGAGCTGCTTGGCCGGCTCAAGGAGTGGCGCCTGCGTACCGCGCAGGAGATGAAGGTGCCCGCCTACGTGGTGTTCACCGACAACACCTTGATCGCGATCGCCGAGGCCCTACCGGCCGACAATGCCGCATTGGTGGCCATTCCCGGCATCGGTGCGCGCAAGCTGGAGCAATACGGGCCGGATGTGCTGGCATTGGTGAACGCGTCCCGTTAGCCCCACTAAATTGCGCCAAACATGGCGCAAATTGCGCCAAAACTGCTGGTCAAAAAATCGCTTGCCTGATTTTGGTGGTAACGTCTAGCCTCGAAGCCGCAACGAAATCCCGCGAATTCGCACCCTGTGAATCCGCAGTCGACCGCTGAGGAGGTGGCCCCGATGATCAGCTTTGATGCGTCCCGTGGCGCTGTCCTCGCTGTCTCTGGTTCCCGTGCGCCGTTGACCGCTGCCGCCTATGAGGCGGTATCGCGCGTCGGCGCTGGTTGGCATCAGATCGTTGACGTTCCCGCCATTCCCGCTGTCGCTGCAGCCGCCGCTATGCCGGCGGCACGTCTCGCGACGGCTGGACATGTCGCCGACATCCCGCAGCGCAAGCGCAACGCCAAGACCTTCGCGTCCGTGAAGCGAGGCACTACTTAGGTAGCGCCCACAGCAGCCAAACCTGGCCACGGACCCGAAACCACCGGATCCGTGGCCAATGTTTTTGGGGCACAACCTCAAAACCACCACCTGGTCACCGATCCATCAGACAGATGAGACGCAAGACGACCAGGAAGTAGGTGATGAGGACATGACTAGCCAGACTTGCCGACAAAGGCTGGCGGTGCCATGTCATGTCGGCGACCCCGATATGTGGTTCGCTGACAACCCCACTCAGCTGGAACAGGCCAAGGCGCTGTGCGCCGACTGCCCGATCCGGCTGCAGTGCCTCAACGAGGCGCTGGAACGTGAAGAGCCGTGGGGTGTTTGGGGTGGGGAGATCCTCGAACGGGGTGCCGTCATCGCACGCAAGCGTCCGCGCGGTCGTCCGCGTAAGGACGTCGTCGCGGCATGACCCCGCAGCCAAACCTCGGGGGGCACCAACCGCGAGCGGCCGTGTCTGCACACCGACACACCGTGTTTGGCGTGCATTACGCGGCCGCTCGCCGGCGCCGAACGGCCGCGTAATCGCCGCTGACTACGGCGTAAAGCCCGGAACCAGTTCCGTGGCAATGGCTTTCACGGGGACGTGGGCGTCCAACTGACAGCAGATCGCCACGGTCGACGCGATCACGCGCAGCGGGATGACCAGATTCCGCGGCATGTCGAGCTGACGGGCCATCTTGATCTGGTTCACGCCGTTGTCCAACTGGCCCGCAGCCATTTTCATGATCCAGCGCCGCGTGTAGTGGAAGACATCGGTCTGGATCGGCTCGACGTACTGCCGCAGCATGTTGTCGACCTCGAAGATCGGGACCTCTTCGCCCGGCTGGATGAACCCGGCTTCCTCCATCACCGGCAGCAGCTTGTCGTAGTTCTTGTCCCGCGCCAGTCTGATCATCTCGCCGATCGCGGTCGGCAGCCCACCTGGCAGCGGCGCCACCGCGCCGAAATCGATGACGCCCATGCGACCGTCGGGCAGCAGCATGAAGTTCCCGGGGTGGGTGTCCCCGTGCATGATCTCCAGGCGCGCCGGCGCGTCGAATGTCAGCTCCGACAGCCGGGTACCCATCAGGTCGCGCTGCTCGACGGTGCCCTCCCGGATGATGACCGACATCGGGATGCCGTCCATCCATTCGGCGATGACGACCTTCGGCGCGCTGGCCACGATCGCCGGCACCTTGAAGTGCGGGTGCCCGGCGTAGGCCTTCGCGAACGCGCGCTGGTTGTCGGCCTCCAGCCGGTAGTCCAGTTCCATCTCGGTGCGGTCGATCAGCTCGTCGACGACGCCCTGGACATCGGCGCCGGGCGCCAGCTGCTTGAAGACGCCGACCAGACGCTGGATGGTCTTCAGGTCGGCACGCAGCGCCTCGTCGGCGCCGGGGTACTGGATTTTGACCGCGACCTCGCGGCCGTCGGACCAGACGGCTTTGTGTACCTGGCCGATGCTGGCCGACGCGACCGGGGTGTCATCGAAGGACTGGAAGCGGTCGCGCCACTTGGTACCCAGCTGCGCATCGAGCACGCGGTGCACCTTGGCGGCCGGCAGGGGCGGGGCTTCGCGCTGCAGCTTGGTCAGCGCCTCGCGGTACGGCTTGCCGTACTGCTCGGGAATCGCCGCCTCCATCACCGACAAGGCCTGGCCGACCTTCATCGCCCCGCCCTTGAGTTCACCCAGCACGGTGAACAGCTGGTTGGCCGCCTTGTCCATCAGTTCGGCGGTCACCTCGTCCTTGGACCTGCCCGCCAGGCGCTTGCCCAAGCCCAGCGCCGCCCGTCCCGCCATGCCGCCGGCCAGACCGGCGAGCTTCGCGTTGCGTGCCACACTGCCCCGTTTGATATCAGCCACATTCACATCATCCATGACGTTGCTGAGTGCACGGCAGCGACATGGCAACGCGTGTTGTCACGACAGTCGATCGCACCAGTCACACAGCGGATGACGCGACCACCGGCGCACCACCGTGGTCCGCGAGCCGATGTCGAATTCGAGGGTGGCATCGAGCGTCGGCGGTGGTTCTGCGCGGGCCCCGCCGCCGCGGATCGCGTCGATCACCCGGTCCACCTGGTTGAGCGCCACCGCCGCGGTGGCCAGTACCGTCGCCCGGTCGGCGCTGCCGACGGTGCCCTCCAATTGGGCGGCCAGCACCGGCCACGACGCGTCGCGGTCGCTGCGGTGGAGGTCGGCACAATTCAGACAACTCGTCGCGCCGGGCAGGACGAGCGGGCCGATCAGCCCGGTGCCGTCCCGGATCCGCACCGGCAGATGCGGGACCCCGGCACGGTGCAGGTCGCGTACCAGGCGGCGGTCGGCGACCAGGAAATCGGACAGCACCACCAGATCGGCGGCATCCCGCGTGACGGCCACGTGGCCGAATCGGCTGGTGCGCACCCGGGTTCCGGAACAGTTCAAGGCGCCGGCCAACAGATCCGAGAGGGGACCGCTGCCGTGGATGCGTACCGACACCGGTCGCCGGCCGGTATCCGGCACCGTCTGCAACAACCCGGCAGAGTTCAGGGCGTCGACCAAGCCGGTCCAGCCGTCGATATCGGTCAGCCCGGCCGCCAGCGCGAGCGCCTGGCTGCTCTCGGCGTCGACGCCGCTCTGCATACCGCGCAGCAGGTCCGCCAGGTCACCGACCGTCAACCCGTCCGGAGGCCGAATGCCGATGGCGCGCCGCGGGTCCCAGCCGAGCTGCACCGTCCCGTCGGGCCGCTGCAACACCGGCATGGCCGGGTTCAACATGCACTGCGCGGCGCCGCGATCCACCCCTGATCTCACCTGCCCAACTGTGCCAACGGCACGCCGATTCGGCGAATCAGTTATCCACAGGCACTCAGCCCTCGGCTGGGTCGTCTCCCGCGTCCTCGTCGGCGGACCGCTTGAGGTCCTTCTCCAGATCGGCCAGCGCCTGGTCCAGATCCGAGGTGTCGCCGCCGAGCGCCTGGTCGATGAAGGCCGCGGGCTCGTCCAGATCGGCGGCGCTGGGCAGCAGATCGGGGTGTTGCCAGACGGCGTCACGCTTGTCGGCGCCGACGGCGTCGGTCAGCTTCTCCCACAGCGTGGCGGCCTCGCGCATCTTGCGCGGCCGCAGTTCCAGGCCCACGAGGGTCGCGAAGGTCTGCTCGGCGGGCCCGCCGGTGGCGCGACGACGACGCAGCGTCTCGCTGAGCGCCGACGTGCCGGGCAGCCGCTCACCGAGTGCGGCGGTGACGACGGTCTGCACCCAGCCCTCGATGAGCGCCAGCAGCGTCTCCAGTCGTTCCAGCGCCGCGGCCTGCTCGGGGGTGGCCTTCGGTTCGAACATGCCCTGGCTCAGCAGCTTCTCCATGGCGCCCGGGTCGCCCATCAGCGACGCCGGGTCCAGGCCGGAGGCCATCTCCTCGAAGCCGCTCATGTCGATCTTCATGCCCTTGGCGAAGGCTTCGACGGCGCTGAGCAGCTGGCTGGCCAGCCACGGCACGTGACTGAACAGCCGGTGGTGGGCAGCCTCGCGCGCCGCGAGGAATGTCAGCACCTCGCTGCGCGGCTGCTCGAGACCTTCGCCGAACGCCTCGACGGCCTCGGGCATCAGTGCGGCGACGCCCGACGGCCCCAGCGGCAGGCCGATGTCGGTGGACGTCAGCACCTCCTTGGACAACGTCCCCAGCGCCTGGCCCAGCTGCGAGCCGAAGGCCATGCCGCCCATCTGCGACATCATCGCCAGCAGCGGTCCGGCCATCGCCTTGGCCTCTTCGGGCAACGCCGACACCCACACCGTCGACAGCTGCTCGGCGACCGGGTCGCACAGCCGCTTCCAGGTGTTGAGGGTGTTGTCCAGCCAGTCGCTCGGCGTCCACGCCACCGCGCGGGTGGTGCCGGCCGGCAGGGGAGTGACGCCGTCGAGCCAGGTCTCGGCGAGCCGCACGGCGTCGGAGATGGCCGTCGCGGTCTGCTCGGGGACCGGCTTGACGAAACCGATCGAGTTCGACGCCAGCTTGCGGGCCAGGTCGTAGTTGACCGGGCCCGCCTGCGGGTTGTTCATCGACGCGCCTGCGCCGCTGAACATCGCGCCGAGCTGCGTGAAGATCTGGCCCAGGTCGGGCATGCCGGCGCCGCCGGGGCCACCGAACGCATTACCGAACCCGAACGGGTCCGACGAGCCACCGGAAGAGCCTGGTCCAGGTTCTTTCTTGGACTTGTCGCGGTCGGGGTCTTCGCCGCTGGAGAAGCCGAAAGGCAGGTCAGCCATACCGTCAACGGTACTGCCCGCATCGCCGGCGGGTGGCTTCGCGGGTCATGCTGTCAGCGAACCGAGCCACGAGCTTTACTGTTGGCGGCGTGAACAGGCGGATTTCTACGCTCGTGGTCGCTCTGGTGCCGATCATCGTGTTCGTCGTACTGGTGTCGGTGGTGACCGTGCCGTTCGTCTCGCTGGGCCCCGGCCCGACGTTCGACACGCTCGGTGAGGTCGACGGCAAAAAGGTCGTCGACATCAAGGGCGACGTCAAGGTGCACCCGACGTCCGGGCACCTCAACATGACGACGGTGTCGCAGAGCGACGGGCTGACGCTGGGCCAGGCGCTGGCGCTGTGGATGTCGGGCCGCGAGCAGCTGGTGCCGCGCGACCTGGTGTACCCGCCGGACAAGTCCAAGGAGCAGGTCGACAAGGCCAACAACGCCGACTTCAAGAACTCCGAGGAAGACGCCGAGTACGCGGCGTTGAGTTACCTGAAGTACCCGAAGGCGGTGACGGTCCAGGCCGTCGCCGATCCCGGGCCCTCGGCCGGTCAGTTGCGCCCCGGCGATGCCATCGATGCGGTCAACGGCATTCCGGTGGCCACCGTCGAAGAGTTCACCGGACTACTGAAGAAAACCAAGCCCGGTGACCACGTCGTGCTCGACTACCGGCGCAAGAACGCCGGGATCGGCGTCACGACCATCACGTTGGGCACCAACAAGGACCGTGACTACGGCTACCTCGGTACGACGGTGCTCAACGCGCCGTGGGCGCCGTTCGTCATCGACTTCAACCTCGCCAACATCGGTGGCCCGTCGGCCGGTCTGATGTTCAGCCTCGCCGTCGTCGACAAGCTGACCGACGGAAACCTGAACGGCGGCAAGTTCGTTGCGGGTACCGGCACCATCGGCGATGACGGCAAGGTGGGCCCGATCGGCGGCATCACGCACAAGATGCTGGCCGCCCGCGAGGCCGGCGCGACGGTGTTCATGGTGCCCGCGGAGAACTGCGCCGAAGCGGTCTCGGCCCACCTGGACGGACTCGGGCTGATCAAGGTCGAGAACCTCAGTGGTGCCGTCGACGCGCTGCACGCCGTGTCCGCTGGTGGCGAACCTCCCCGCTGCTGAACTCGCGATCACCCCTGGTTGCGTAGAGTCGTAGGTCAAGCTGGCCTTTTCAGATTTCATACAGACTTTTCAACAGACTGGAGCTGACGAGTGGGGATGCGGCCTGCGGCGAGGATGCCGAAGCTGACGCGACGAAGCCGAATCCTGGTCGGGATCGCGCTGCTGATCGTCGGTTTGTTGATGGTCGGCCCGCGACTGGTCGACGCCTACGTGGACTGGCTGTGGTTCGGTGAGGTCGGCTTCCGTTCGGTGTTCAGCACCGTCCTGGTGACGCGCCTGGTGGTCTTCCTGGTGGCCGGCGTCTTCATCGGCGCCGTGTCGTTCGGGGGAATGGCACTGGCGTACCGGTCCCGGCCGGTGTTCGTGCCGGCGTCCGGACCCAATGACCCGGTGGCCCGCTACCGCGCCACCGTCCTGTCGCGACTGCGGTTGTTCGCCATTGGTGTCCCGGCGTTCATCGGGCTGCTGGGCGGCTTCGTGGCGCAGACCTACTGGGTGCGGGTGCAGCTGTTCCTGCACGGCGGCTCGTTCGGCATCACCGATCCCGAATTCGGCAAGGATCTGGGCTTCTACGCGTTCGACCTGCCGTTCTACCGGCTGGTGCTCGGCTACCTGTTCGTCGGCGTCTTCCTGATGTTGGTCGGGAACCTGTTGGGCCACTACGTGTTCGGCGGCATCCGATTGTCGGGCCGCCAGGGCGCGCTCAGCCGTGCGGCGCGCATGCAGCTGGTGTCGCTGGTGGGAATCCTGGTGCTGCTCAAGGCCGTTGCCTACTGGTTCGACCGGTACGAGCTGCTCAGCCACACCCGGGCCGGCAAGCCGTTCACCGGCGCCGGCTACACCGACATCAACGCGGTGCTGCCGGCGAAGCTGATCCTGCTGGCGATCGCGGTGATCTGCGCGGTGGCTGTGTTCTCGGCACTGGTGCTGCGGGACTTGCGGATCCCGGCGATCGGCTTGGTCCTGCTGCTGCTGAGCTCGGTGATCGTCGGGGCCGGCTGGCCCATGCTGGTCGAGCAGTTCAGCGTCAAACCCAATGCGGCGCAGAAGGAACGTGACTACATCAGTCGCAGTATCACGGCGACGCGCGACGCGTACGGGTTGACCGGCGATTCGGTGACCTACCGTGACTACAGCGGCAACGCGCCCGCCACCGCCGAGCAGGTGGCGGCCGACCGGGCCACGACGTCGAACATCCGGCTGCTCGACCCGACCATCGTCGGACCGGCCTTCACGCAGTTCCAGCAGGGCAAGAACTTCTACAGCTTCCCGGACCAGCTGTCCATCGACCGCTACAACGGGCCCGACGGCAAGCTGCGCGACTTCGTCGTCGCGGCACGGGAATTGAACCCGGACCGGCTGATCGACAACCAGCGCGACTGGATCAACAAGCACTCGGTCTACACCCACGGCAACGGCTTCATCGCCTCGCCCGCCAACACGGTGCGCGGTATCGCCAACGATCCCAACCAGAACGGCGGCTACCCGGAGTTCCTGGCCAGCGTGGTCGGCGCCAACGGCGCGGCCGTGTCGCCCGGTCCGGCACCGCTGGATCAGCCGCGCATCTACTTCGGCCCGGTGATCGCCAGCGCGCCATCGGATTACGCCATCGTCGGCAAGAACGGCGCCGACCGCGAGTACGACTACGAGACCAACACCGAGACGAAGAACTACACCTACGGTGGTACCGGTGGTGTGGACATCGGCAACTGGCTGGCCCGGTCGGTCTTCGCCGCCAAGTTCGCCGAGCGGAACTTCTTGTTCTCCAGCGTCATCGGGCCGAACAGCAAGATTCTGTTCAACCGTGACCCGGCCCATCGGGTCGAGGCGGTGGCGCCGTGGCTGACCACCGACTCGACGGTCTACCCGGCGATCGTCAACAAGCGCATGGTGTGGATCGTCGACGGCTACACCACCCTGGACAACTACCCGTACTCGGAGCTGACGTCGCTGTCGAGTGCGACCGCCGACTCGAATGAGGTTGCGGTCAACCGGATGTTGCCGGACAAGCAGGTCTCCTACATTCGCAACTCGGTGAAGGCCACCGTCGACGCCTACGACGGCACCGTCACGCTGTACGAGCAGGACGAGCACGACCCGGTGCTGCAGGCGTGGATGAAGGTGTTCCCGGACACCGTGAAGCCGAAGTCGGCCATCAGCAAGGAACTCGCCGAGCACCTGCGCTACCCGGAGGACCTGTTCAAGGTCCAGCGCATGCTGCTGGCCAAGTACCACGTCAACGACCCGGTGACGTTCTTCTCCACGTCGGATTTCTGGGACGTGCCGCTCGATCCCAACCCGACGGCGAGCAGCTTCCAGCCGCCGTACTACATCGTCGCGAAAGACCTTGCCACGGGCGGTGATTCGTCGTCGTTCCAGCTGACCACGGCGATGAACCGGTTCCGGCGGGACTTCCTGGCGGCGTACATCAGCGCCAGCTCCGATCCGGCCACGTACGGCAAGATCACCGTGCTGACCATCCCGGGTCAGGTGAACGGTCCCAAGCTGGCGTTCAACGCGATCAGCACCGACACCGCGGTCAGCCAGGATCTCGGCGTCATCGGCCGGGACAACCAGAACCGGATCCGGTGGGGCAACCTCTTGACGCTGCCCGTCGGGCAGGGCGGGTTGCTCTATGTCGCACCGGTTTACGCCTCGCCGGGTGCCAGTGATGCGGCGTCGTCGTACCCGCGACTGATCCGCGTGGCGATGATGTACAACGACAAGGTCGGCTACGGCCCGACGGTCCGTGACGCCCTCAACGGCATCTTCGGGCCCGGCGCCGGCGCCACCGCGACCGGTCCGGCCCCGACCGATGTGCCGGCCGGCACGCCGCCCCCTGCGGCCGTTCCCGGCGCCGTCCAACCGCCCGCCGCGGGACCGCCGCCCCCGCCGGTAGCGGTGCAATCACCTGGCGTGCCGCTCACGCTGTCGCCCGCGAAAGCGGCTGCCCTGCAAGATGTCAACGCGGCCCTCGACGGCATGCGTGCGGCCCAGCAGAGCGGCAATTTCGCCCAGTACGGCGCCGCGCTGCAGAAGCTCGACGACGCCATGGCCAAGTACCGCGACGCCAAGTAGTCCGGACGAGTCACAGAACTGCCCAACTCCTTCTGGGGTTGGGCAGTTTTGCATCTGGTGGATGTTCGGTGGGCAGTCCAAAAACCCTGTCTGACCATACGATTTGGTTCATTCGGCAGCGTTGGGTAACGTTGTATTCACCGACGCGGGGTGGAGCAGCTCGGTAGCTCGCTGGGCTCATAACCCAGAGGTCGCAGGTTCGAATCCTGTCCCCGCTACTAGCGAGAAGGCCCCCGGAGAACTCTCCGGGGGCCTTCTTCACGTCCAGGTGAATCGGGGCGTCCAGCAGGAGTCTGGGGTCGTCGGAATAGTGCATCGCGAGCCCTGGTTTTGCATTCCGTGGACTCAGTCGCGGGAGATGCAGCCTGGTTCGGCCCCAACGCCCCCGGGTATGCCTGGAAATCAGTTGCCGACGTCGACCCGGTCGAAATCTTCCCAGGCATCACGGCCCGGCTGCTGTGGCAAGGCGAAGACGGCGCCAAGGCGGCGGTGACGACCATCGCCCCCGGTGCGGTATGGGGTGACGAGGACCACCACAGTCCAGGGCCAGAGGAGGTGTACGTCGTCTCCGGTGTGTTCAACGACGGCGTAAACGACTATCCCGCAGGGACTTTCCTGCACGCACCGGCGGGATCATGGCACGTTCCACAGTCGGCGTCGGGTTGTGTGTTGTTTCTCTTCTACCCGCAGGGTTAGCCGCGCCCGCAAAGCCGGCAGCTGGGCAATCCCCGAAAGTCACTGCGCCGCACGGCCACAGCATCAGCCGGCGAGCTCGATCGTCCCGCCTGGGATCGCGTCGATCAACATCCGGGTGTAGTCCGACGTCGGGTTCTCGTACACCTGGTCGGTGGGCCCGGAATCCACCACCTCGCCGCGCGACATCACGATCACGTTGTGGGCGATCTCCTTCACGACCGCCAGATCGTGGGTGATGAACAGGTAGCTCAGGCCGAGCTCGTTCTGCAGATCGCGCAGGAGCGTCAGGATCTGTGCCTGCACAAGCACGTCCAACGCCGACACCGCCTCGTCGCACACCACCACCTCGGGGTTGAGGGCGAGCGCGCGGGCGATCGCGACGCGCTGCCGCTGACCACCGGACAGCTCGTTGGGGAAGCGCTGCATGACCGACTGCGGCAGCGCGACCAGGTCCAGCAGCTCCTTCACACGGGCGGTGCGGGAGGACCTGTCTCCGATGCCATGGATGTTCAGCGGCTCGGCGATCGCCCGGTAGATGGAGTACATCGGATCCAGTGACCCGTACGGGTTCTGGAATACCGGCTGTACCCGGCGGCGGAACTCCTTCGCGTCGGCGCCGCGCAGCGATGTGACGTCCTTACCGTCGAAATGCACTGTGCCCGAGGTCGCCTCCAACAGTCCCAGCACCATGCGCGCCACCGTCGACTTCCCCGAGCCGGACTCGCCGACCACCGCGGTGGTCGTCCCGCGTCGCAGCGTGAAACTGACATCGTTCACGGCGCGAAAGGTCGAGCCGCCGCGGAACGGGACGGCACCGCGGATCGGGAAGTCTTTGATCAAGTTGGTCGCGACCAGCACGTCCTGAGGGCCGGACGACACGTCCAGGCTGGATTCGGTGCCGGTGACCTTCGGCTGCAGCGCCTGGTCGCCCACGAGCTCGCCGTCGGTGCGCCGCGCGGCCAAGGAGGGCGCCGCGCGCACCAGCCGCTTGGTGTACTCGTGGTGGGGGTCCTGCAGGATTTGCAGGGCGGGTCCCGACTCGACCACCCGCCCCTTGTACATGACGACCAGGTGGCTGGCGCGTTCCGCGGCCAGGCCGAGATCGTGCGTGATGAGTAGGACCGCGGTGCCGAGCTCGGTGGTCAACTCCTCGAGATGGTCCAGAATCTGCCGTTGCACCGTCACGTCCAGGGCCGAGGTCGGCTCGTCGGCGATCAGCAGCTTCGGCCGGCAGGCGAGTCCGATCGCGATCAGCGCCCGCTGGCGCATGCCGCCCGAGTACTCATGCGGGAACTGATTGACCCGTTTGTCGGCGTCGCGCATGCCGGCCTCGCTGAGCAGCGCGATGGCGCGTTTGCGCGCGTCACCCCGCTTCGCCGCGCCATTGGCCTGCAGGGTTTCGCGGATCTGAAATCCGACGCGCCACACCGGGTTCAGGTTGGTGTTGGGGTCCTGCGGGACCAGCCCGACGCCGCTGCCCCGGATCTTCTCGAAGTCGCGGCGCGACGTGGTGGCCAGGTCCTGGCCGTCGAACAGAATCTGACCGCCGGTCACCTTGCCGGTCCCCGGCAACAGGCCCAGCACTGCGGCGGCCGTGGTCGATTTACCCGACCCGGACTCGCCGACGATGGCCACGGTCTGCCCCGGGTAGACGGTGAGGCTCGCGCCTCGCACCGCGGGCACCGACTTGCCCTGCGCGCGGAAATCGACCTGCAGGTCGCGGATGTCGAGTAGGGGCGCGGCGCCCTCGTTCGGCGTCTCGGTCATCAGCGGGTCCTCGCCTTCGGGTCCAGCGCGTCGCGCAGCACGTCACCGAGCATCATGAAGGTGAGGACGGTGATCGCCAGCGCCGCCGCGGGGTAGAACAGGATTGGCGTGCCCTCGCGGAGCAATTGCTGCCCGGCCGCGATGTCGATGCCCCACGACACTGCCGTGGACGGTAATCCGATCCCGAGATACGACAGGGTCGCCTCGGTGACGATGAAGATGCCCAGCGAGATGGTGCCGACGACGATCACCGGGCCCAGCGCGTTGGGTATGACGTGGGTGAACAGGGTGCGCACCCGGGACGCGCCCAGCGACCGCGACGCGGTGATGAACTCCTCGTTGCGGACCGCGATCGCGGCGGACCGGGCGATGCGCGCGATCTGCGGCCAGCTGAAGATCGCGAGCACGATCACCACGGTGAACACGGTGCGAGAACTGATCATCTGCATCGTGACCACCGCCGCGAGGATCAGCGGGATGCCGAAGAAGATGTCCGACAGCCGCGCGATCACCGAGTCGATCCAGCCACCGAAGAACCCCGCGACGGCGCCGAGCAGGCCGCCGATCAGGACCACGACGATCGTGGTCAGCACGCCCACCGCCACCGAGGCACGGGCGCCGTAGATCGTGCGGGTGTAGATGTCGTAGCCCTGCCGGTCGGTCCCGAACCAGTGCTCGGCGCTGGGCGGGAGTAGTGACTGCTCGAGCGAACCGTAATGCGGGTCCTGGCTGGTGAACAGTCCCGGGAAGAGCACGACGACCACGATCATCGCCAGCAGGAGCATCGAGACGATGAACTCCGGCTTGGTGCGCAGCTCCCGCCACGCGGACTTCCAGAAGCCGGCGGGATGCACGTCGGCGTCGACCGCGTCGATCGCGGCGACGCTGACCACGTCCGGGCCCGCGACGAAACGCTCCTGGCCGGGGTAGCGGGTGGGTTGCGTCTGGGGCTCAGGCATAGCGGATCCTCGGGTCGAGGGCGGCGTAGAGCAGGTCGACCACCACGTTGGACGCCAGGTAGATGAGCACGAGCACGGTGACGAAGGACACGACGGTCGACGACTCGCCCCGGATCACCGCCTGATAGATGGTTCCGCCCACTCCGGGAATGTTGAAGATTCCTTCCGTCACGATCGCGCCGCCCATCAGCACACCGAGGTCGGCGCCGAGAAAGGTCACCACCGGGATCAGCGAGTTGCGCAGGACGTGCACCAGGATCACCCGCGGACGGGACAGCCCCTTCGCCGTCGCCGTCCGCACGTAGTCCGCCGAGAGGTTCTCCGCGACCGACGAGCGGGTCAGCCGGACAACGTAGGCGAACGACACCGCGCCGAGCACGAATCCGGGCAGCAGCAGGTGATAGACGTCGAGATGGCCGCCGACGGTGACGGGGAAGAGTTGCCAGCGCACACCGAACAGGTACTGCGCCGCAAAGCCGATCACGAAGATCGGGACGGCGACGATGAGGAGCGTCACGATCAGGATCGTGGTGTCGAACCACTTTCCCTTGTTCAAACCCGCAAGCACGCCGAACGTCACACCGAACACCGCCTCGACGGCGAGCGCGATGAGCGCGAGATCGACGGTGACGGGGAAGGCCCGTTTCATCACGTCGAACACCGGCTGGCCCGAGAAGGAGGTGCCGAAGTCCAATCGGAACACCCCGCTGATGTAGTGCCAGTACTGCGAGTAGAACGGCTGGTCCAGGTGGTACTGCGCGCGCAGCGTCGCGATCAGCGCGGGCGACATGGGCTTACCGCCGCCCAGCGCGGAGATCGGGTCGGCGGGCAGTAGGAAGACGAGCGCATAGATCAGGAAGGTGGCGCCGAAGAACACGATCACCACCTGCCCGAGCCGGCTCAATCCGTATCTCAGCATCGGTTATCCCTTGGTGTTCTCGGCGTCGTCGCCCTTGGTGATCTGGGTGAAATCGGCCAGACCGTTCCAGGTCAGCTGGGCCGTCACACCCGGCCCGACGCCGCCGGCCGCGATGTAGTCCCACAGCGGGATCACCGGGAGGTCGTGCAGCAGGATCGCCTGGGCCTGATTGACGAGCGCATACGACTGGTTCGGATCGAGCGCCCGTTCGGCCTCGATCAGTTTCGCGTCGAACGCCGGTGAACTGTAGACCGGATCATTGGAGCCCGCGCCGCTCACGAACTGGGGCTGCAGGAACTCGATCATCGACGGGTAGTCGCCCTGCCACCCGCTGCGGAACGCCGTCCGAATGGTCCGCTTGGTGATTTCGTCCCGGACCTGCTTGAACGTCGGCTGCGGAGCGCCGTGCGCGTCGATGCCGAGCGCGTTCTTCAACTGGTTCGACAGCGCGTCCACCCACACCTGGTGATCGCCGTCGGAGTTGTACGCGACCGCGAACGATCCCGACCACGGCGCGATCGCGTCAGCCTGCGCCCACAGTTGCTTGGCTTTGACCGGATCGAACTTCAGCACGTCGTTGCCCGGGATGTTCGCGTCCCAGCCCGGTAGCGACCGGGCGGTGAAGTCTTCCGCCGCGCCGCGGGCGCCGCGGAAGATCGCCTTGATGATCTCGGGCCGGTTGATCGCCATCGAAATCGCCGCGCGTCGCAGGCGACCCTCCTCGCCGCTGAAATGCGGGAGGAAATAGGGGATTCCGAGCTGCAAGTTCTGGGCGGTCGGTTTGGTCAGCGCCCTTTTCCCGAGCACCTTCTTGTAGGTGCCCAATGCGCTCACCGGCACAGTGTCGAGCACGTCGAGGTTGCCGGACTCGAGGTCGGTGTACGCGGTGTCGAAGCTGCTGTAGAAGATGAAGCTCAGGCCACCGTTCTTCGGCTTGTCCGGACCCTGGTAATGCGGGTTGCGCACCACATCGAGCTTGACGTTGTGCAGCCAGGCGTCCGGGCCCTTCAGCATGTAGGGGCCGTTCCCGACGGGATGCTCGCCGAACTTGGCTGCGCCCTCGGCGAAGAACACATCGGGCAATGGCTTGAACGGCGTGAATCCGAGCCCCAGTTTGAAGTCGATGTTGGGGCTGGTGAGGCGCACCGTGAAGGTGTAGTCGTCCACCACCTTCAAGCCCGACATCTCGGTCAGCGAGGAACCCTCGGCGGCGACGGCGTCGTACCCCTCGATCGGTGAGAAGAAGCTCTGCTGCAGTTGTCCGTTGACGGTGGCGGCACCGAAATTCCATGCGCGGACGTAGTTTTGGGCCCGTACGGGGGTGCCGTCGGTGAAGGTCCAGTCCCGTCTGAGGTGAACGGTGTAGTTCTGATTGTCGGTGGTGTCCACGGACTCCGCGTTCGCCAACACCGGCGTGCCGTCAGCGGTGTAGCAGTACAGACCCGTGAACAACGAATCGACGATGCGACCGCCCATGTTCTCGTTGGTGTTGGTGGGCACCAGACCGTTCTGTGGCTCACCGCCGTTGACGGTGATGATCGCGTCCGGGCCGGTGCCGTAGTTACCGCGCGCGCCTTCCAGGCTGCACCCCGACGCGGCCAGCACCACGCCCGTCATCGCCACAGACAATGACCTTGCTGCCCATTTCACTTCGGACCTCCGATCGAGTGGCTTCACATTTCCACAGGTCGATTCCGTCGGCCAGACGAGGAACGTCAGGCGACGAGCGCATCGCGCTCTTTCGGCAGTTTCGACGGCGATGACGTGCCACGATGGAAACAGGGCAAACGATCGAGCGGTGTACCGATGAACGGTAGCGACAAGGCGTTGGGGCGTGTGGTCGCGCTGCTCGCACTGCTGTTCGTCGTTTCCCTCGCCCTGCGCGGCCATCTGCCCGGCAGCGGTCACCCGCAGCCCGACAAGCGGGCAAGCGGCACCGCGAGCCAGGTGGGCATCGACACCCTGCTGGTCGTCTCGGTGCTCATCGTCGCGATCGCCTTGATCGCATCGCTCCGGCGTCCGAGGACTCCGGGCGCGTCGGCGGCCTTCCCGTTGCCGGGGTCGTTCGAGGGCAAGCTCACGTGGAAGCCCGTCCGCCGTCTGCTGCTGATCGGTGGCGGGGTGTTCCTCGCCTGGCTGGTGATCCTGCTCCTGCTGTCACATCTGCAGCTGCTGCAACTACCTGCTCTGCCCTTCGCGGAACCCCCGCAGAACAGAGCGCCGATCACCCCGGTGCCATCACCGCCGCCGTCACCGGCACCGGGGCGGCCGCCCATGTCGCCGCCGCAACAGGAGCCCAGCGTCTTCGGCTACCTGCTCGCCGCCACCGTGATGATGTTGCTGCTGTGGGCTGTCGGCGGTGTCCTGGTCCGCAGAAGCCGGCGTGCTGCCGAACCGCAGCCGCCGGTCGCTGACGGCCCGGAACCGATGGTCGGGGAGTCCACACCGGAAACCCTGACGCGGGCAGCGGAATTCGGACTGGCCGAGATCGGCGACCGCAGCCGCGGGCCGCGCGAGTCGATCATCGCCTGCTACGCCGCAATGGAGCGGGCTCTGGCGGACGCCCCCGGCGCCGCGCCACAGGAATCGGACACGCCGTCTGAAGTACTCGCCCGGGCCGTCGAACACCATGCATTGCACGCGGGCAGCGCGACCGAGCTGGTCGCCTTGTTCGCCGAGGCGCGCTTCAGCCCGCACGTCATGACCGAGCACCACCGCGAGATCGCCGCCGGGGCGCTGCTCCGGGTACTCGACGAGTTGCGGAGCCTGACATGAAGAGGCTTGTGATCGTCGGGATTACGTTGGTGATCGGAGCGGAACTGCTCATGCTCGTCCTCGGAGATCGCCGAGCGGTCGGGTGGGTGTCCGCGGTTGTCGCAGTGTTCGTGCTGTGGGCTGTCCGGCGCCGGCTCGTCGACCGCGGACCGCGGTTCGTCGAACCGGCCGGGAACGATGCGGAAGAGTCGTTGCGGGACTGGATCGTTCGGACCGAAACGCTGATCCAGTGGTCGGAGACGACGCGCGGCGACTGGGATCAACACCTGCGGCCCACATTGGCACGGGAGTTCTTCATGGCGACCGGCCCACAGCAGGCCAGGGACCCGGTCGCGATGCAAGCCACCGGCCGGATGGTCTTCGGGGATCAGTTGTGGCAGTGGGTGGATCCGCACGACGTCCGTCGGTCCAGCCGCGGCGAGCCCGGGCCGGGCCGGGCCACGCTCGATGAAATCCTGCACCGATTGGAGCGGCTATGACCATGCCGGCGGAGCTGACGACGGCCCATTCCGAGGCGGTGCTCGACGAGATCGAGCGCGTGGTGGTGGGCAAGCGAGCCGCGCTGACCCTGATCTTGACCGCCGTGCTCGCGGGTGGCCATGTGCTCATCGAGGACCTCCCGGGACTGGGAAAGACGTTGATCGCCAAATCTTTTGCGCGAGCGCTGGGCCTGGCCTTCACCCGTGTGCAGTTCACTCCGGACCTGCTGCCCGCTGATCTGCTCGGTTCGACGATCTACGACATGCAGTCCGGCCGGTTCGAGTTCCGGCGCGGGCCGATCTTCACCAACCTGCTGCTGGGCGACGAGATCAACCGGACGCCGCCCAAGACGCAGGCCGCACTGCTGGAGGCCATGGCGGAAAGCCAGGTGAGCATCGACGGCGAAACCCACCGGTTGCCGGCGCCGTTCATCGTCCTTGCCACGGACAACCCGATCGAGTACGAGGGCACGTATCCGCTGCCGGAGGCACAGCTCGACAGATTCGCGGTCCGAGTCGAACTGAAGTACCTGTCGGGTACCGACGAAACGGTGATGCTGCGCCGCCGCCTCGAACGTGGTTCCGCCGAGCCGATGGTGAAACAGATTGTCGATGCTCATGATCTGCTCGCCATGCGCGAGTCGGTCGAGCAGGTGACAGTGCACGACGACGTCCTGCACTACGTGGTGTCACTGGCGGCGGCCAGTCGTAGTCACCCGCAGGTTGTCGTCGGAGCCAGCCCCCGGGCCGAGCTCGATCTCGTGCAACTCGCCCGTGCGCGTGCGCTGTTGTTCGGCCGGGACTACGTGATCCCCGAGGACGTCAAAGCACTTGCCATTCCGGTGATTTCGCACCGGATCAGTCTCAAGCCGGAGATGTGGGTCCGCAGTGTCCACGGCAGCGACATCGTGGCACAGCTACTGCAACGCCTGCCGGTGCCGCGGACCCGTGGTGGGCCGTCGTGACGCATATGACCGAGCCCCGTGAAGTCGAATTACGCTGGCGTGCCTCATCGCTCACGAAGGCCATCGCCACCTGTGCCGGCGTGGCCCTCGCCGCCGCCGTGCTGGGTCCGCGGTGGCAGCTCGTCGCCTTCGCGGCGCCGCTGCTCGGTGTGCTGTGCTCGATCAGTTGGCAGCGCCCGTCTGCCAAGGTGTACGTGCAGGGGCAGCCGGGGCTGACCCGCTGTTTCGAGAACGACGAGACGCGGCTGACGGTGTGGGTGACGACGGACGCGCCGACCATCGCGGCCGAGGTGACGGTGTCGGTCGAATCAGGCATGGACATCGAGGTTCTCGAGGGCAGTGCCGCACCGCTGCAGACCGTCGCGGTGCGGGCCGAGCGCTGGGGCCGCTATCCGATCTGGGCCGTCGTCGACGCGGTGGCGGGCGGGGGACTGCTGGCCGGGACAGGCACTGTCGAAACCGCCGAAGTCTTCGTCTTTCCCGTTGCCCCGCCCCAATCGACACCCATACCGCGTATCGAATTACCCGACCGGCTCGGCACGCATCTCACCCGGCACGTCGGACCGGGCGTCGAGTATGCGGACGTCCGTGCCTATCTTCCCGGCGACCAGTTGCGCACCATCAACTGGCCGGTGAGCGCCCGCCGGGGCCGGCTTCATGTCACCGAACGGTTGACCCACCGCGCCGCGGACGTGATCGTGCTCATCGACACGAGCATGCAGCCTCTCGGCCCGGCCTCTGCCGCGATGGAGCGGGTCGTGCTCGGCGCCGCGCAGGTGGTGCAGAGCGCGCTGCGGAATGGTGACCGCGCCGGCATCGTCGCGCTCGGTAGCGCGCGGCCGCGGTGGATCGGCGCCGACATCGGTCAGCGCCAGTTCTACCGCGTGCTCGACGCCGCGATGGCGGTCGGGCGGGAATACGAAACCACGACAGGCACATTGGCGCCGCGCGCGGCCGTCCCGCCGGGCGCGATCGTGTTCGCCTTCTCGACGTTGCTCGACACCGCATTCGCGTTGGCACTCACCGAGCTGCGGAACCGCCGGCACACCGTGGTGGCGGTCGACGTGCTGGAAGGGCCTCCGTTCGACGGCGAGCGGGATCCGACGCTGGCCCGCATGTGGGCGCTGCAGCGCCACGCGATGTACCGCGACATGGGGATCGTCGGCGTCGACGTCGTGCCGTGGCCGTCGACCGTCACTCTGGATCAGGCGCTGCGGTTGATGCCGGCACGCCGGCGGGCCGCGAGGCGGTGACGCGATGACGACCGACGCGGCAACCCGGTTGGGGCAGCCTGGCGCCCAGGCACTTTCGGCCGGTTTCGGCGTCCTCATGGTCGCGGTGGCCGGTGTTCAGGCCCACGGCACGGCCGTGATTGTTGCCGTGTCGGCACTGGCGGCAGTGGTGGTTGGGCTGGCGTTCCGGGCTGCGGCGACGGGGGCGGTGCTGCTCACGGTGGTGGTGCTGGCGCTGTCCGACTCGCCGGCACTGGTCGCGGCGCTGTCGGGACTGTCCGCGGCCGCGTACCTGCTGATGCGACATGCGGCGGGCGCCGGGGTGGTCACCCTGACCAGGCCGACACTGCTTGCCATGCTTGGGTTCACGCTCGTCGGTGTGGTCGCCGGCGCGGTGGATCTGGGCCTACCGTGGCTGCCGCTGCTGGCGCCGCCGGCGGTGATCGCGCTCTATTGGCTGGCGTTGGCACCACACACCGAGTCGAACCGCTAGAGGAGTTCCGATCAGCGGAATTTCCCGAAACCAAAGTTCCGGTGACCGAAACCCGTAGTGCGCCCGAATGATCCGCCGAGCATTCTCCTGGTCGAGAGCCGTTTCCGACAGGCTCATGAAGGAGATCACGGTGACAGCGGTTGTGAGCGGCGAGTTCGTGGATTTCGGTGCTGAGGAACTGTCCGACCTGCACGGTGTATTGCGCGACCTACGGGCCCGCGCGCCGTACGCCGAGGCGCGTTTCCACGGCATGCCCGCGCTGATCATTCTCAGCGACGAGTTGGTCACCGACCTCTTCAAGGACGAGGAGACGTTCCCGGCCGCGGCGATGTACGGCATGACGACCGGCCCCGCCATGGGCAAGACGCTGCAATGCATGGCCGGTCAAGAGCACCGCACCAACCGCGCCCTCGTCTCGCCGGCATTCCGTCGAGCACTCATCAAGACGTACAGTGCCGAACTGCTCGAGCCGATCGCGCAGGACCTCGTCGACCAGTTCGCCGGCAGGGGCCGGGCCGACCTGGTCACGGAATTCACCCAGCAGTACCCGTTCCGGATCACCAACGAGCTGTTGGGTCTCCCGGTGGACGACTATGCCCTGTTCGCCAAGTGGGCCCACGACTTGTTCTTCTACCCGACGGATCCCGACGCCGCGATGCGTGCCCGGGAGTCGTTCACGGACTACCTCCGGCCGCTGGTCGAGGACAAACGGCAGAACCCGTCCGACGATCTGTTGTCCAAGCTCGTCACCACCGAGGTCGACGGCGTCCGGCTGACCGACGAGGAGATCTATTCGTTCGTCCGGCTCCTGTTTCCGGCGGGGGTGGACACGACCTACCTGAGTCTCGGAAACACGTTGTGGGCGTTGCTCACTCATCAAGACCAGCTCGATCGGGTCCGGAGAGATCCGGACGAGGCCCGGTGGGCGGTGCAGGAAGGATTGCGCTGGGAACCCGGGCCGTCGATCATTCCGCGTTTCGCGGCCACTGACGTGACCTGGCACGGCATCGACATTCCCGCGGGCACGTGGCTGCTGTTGGCCATCGCGGCAGCCAACCGGGACCCCGCCGTGTACACAAACCCCGACGTCTTCGACACCAGCCGGCATGCGACCGCACAGCTGAGCTTCGGCACCGGGCCGCACGTGTGCCTCGGCCAGGCGCTGGCCACCACGCAGATGGAGATCGCGGTGAAGGTGCTGCTGAACCGACTGCCCGGCCTACGGCTCGCCGATCCGTCCAGTGTCCGGATCGCCGGACGACTCGGGACCGAGTTGCGCGGCCCCGACCACCTGCAGGTCGTCTTCGATCCGCAGTGATTCCGTCAGGTGCCGGTGAGTTCGGTCAAAGTAGCTGCGGTCGAGCGTATTTCACGGACGTATTCGTCACGTTCGGCGCGGCTCACCTGTGATCTCAGGCAGCCGATCTGCAATTCGTAGACGGCATTGCCGCCGCGATCGAACACCGGAGCGGACAGGTAGCTGATCGACAGTGCGGCGTCGGCAGCCAGTTCCTCGGTGGTGTAGGGCCGGGCGCTCAATCTGCTCAGGAACTGGAACAACCGCTGCCTGAGGGCCCCGCTGCGGGGGTGCTCGGCCAGCAATCCGACGACCTCGCCCACGACCTCGAGGATCTCGAGTGCGGCACCGTCGGCGCCGAACACGGCCACTCCGCTACGGCGGACCTGGCGTAGCAACGCCTGCAGTACCGGACGGTGGGCCGCCGGCGCCGTATCGATCCAGTCGTGTTGTGACTGCTTGTTGCGATAGGCCATGACCGACACACCCAACGGCGCGGTCATCGGCAGGCGCGCCCCGGTGTCGACGCCGGCGGGCACCTGGCCCGGCCCGGCGGCGACACCGACCATGGTCATTTCGGTCTGGTCGACGAGCGCCAAGGAGACGGCGCACCCGACCCGGTCGGCGAGCTCGGCCAGCACATGGGAGAACGCTTCCGAGGGGGTCAGCTGCGACTGCACCGCACCGGCGAGCCGCAGCAGACCGGGGCCCAGCCGGTAGCGGCGGTCGGCCTGCCGCGACACCCAGCCCGCCTTCGAAAGTGCCGCCAGGATCGACGTCACCGTCGACCGGCTCAGTTCGAGGCGAGATGCCATGGCGGCCACCGATACCGGCTCCGCTTCGGTGGCGATGAACTCCAATACCGCCACGACGCGGTCGGTCGGTGGTGAATCGACGCGTGCAGGCGCGTCCGCGGCCGTCACACGTGGTCCTGGACGGAGCCAGCTGGCGAGAAATGGCGCATATTCGTCACTTTATCAATTTCTCTGGCGATATGCCGTCGTCTGGTTCAGGCTGACATCACTTGACATCAGGACATCGCAAAAATCAGGAGCAACAAGCATGAGCGTCGAGGTCGAAAGCTGCCCGCCCAGTGCAGTTCTCGAGCGGGCATCCCTGGTGCTCGGCACGTTCGACGGGCCTGGCCGGCAGACCTTCACCCAGATCGTCCGGCGCACGGGCCTACCCAGAACGTCCGTCCACCGCATCCTCGAGCATCTGGTCGAGCTCGGCTGGCTCCGGCGGAATGGACGCGATTACGAACTCGGATTTCGGCTGGCCGAATTGGGTTACCTTGCGATACATCAGGATCGGCTGCACCGCGCAGCCATGCCGTTTCTCTGGGACCTGCATCAGGCCACCGGTCACACCGTGAACCTGGCCATCCTCGATGGTCTCGATGTCGTGCATCTGGGGGTCGTCGGTGACCGGGCTGCGGTCACGGCTACGCCGGCGGCGGGCCGTCGCCATCCGGCGCAGTCCTCGGCCATGGGGCGGGCGATGCTCGCGCACGTACCGGCCGGCCGGCTGGCTGCGGTCGAGGCGGCGACATCGGGTGCGCTGCGTGAGGAGCTGGCACTGGTGCGGGCTCGGGGCTTCGCGGAAGACCGGGACGAAACATTCGCCGGGATAGCGTGTTTGGCCGCTCCGATCGGGCGCGGAGCCGAGATTTGCGCTGCGGTATCGATAAGTGGAGCGGCCGGCCGGATGGCATCTGACCATCGGCTGGTGGCGCTGGTTCAGACGACTGCCGCGCGCGTCTGGCGAGCGTATTCGGGCCGACAGGCCGGAGTGCGTCGACTGCGAGCCGTGCGTTGATCGTCCGGTGCGCGAATGTTGCTGGCGCAGTGGGTAGTTCCGCTCATTGGAACCGTAGCTGCGGTGGTGCGGCTCGGCGTGGTCGCATGTGATGGGCTGGTGGCCGACGAGAATGTCGCGACCCGCTTTCTCGATACATATCAACGGATTCCGCCCAACCGGAACCTCAATGGAGAGGAGTGCGATGAGTGCCGCAACGAGCATTGGTCGTGTCGGAGGACTAGCAGTTGCGCTCGGCGTCGGGACCGCGGTCCTCACCGGGCACGGGGTGGCCTGGGCCGACGATGGTTCCACGGGGTCGGGAAGCAAGACCGGCACCAGCTCAGCGACGGATTCGGCGGCGCCGAAAGCCGCCACCTCCGGCGACAAGGCTTCGACCGGTTCCAGCCGTAAAGCGCGTAAAGGCCTGAAGAACGGCTCAAAAACATCGGACACTGCGGGTTCGTCCACCGCCTCCGGTCAGACGGGCGGCACCTCCGCCACGCCGGCCGAGAGCGACACCGCCCCGGCAGCCGCTGATGACACGAAGACCGGAAGTGCTCCGTGGAGCAAGAACAAGTCACCCAAGCCACAGCCGAAGCCGAAAACTCCCGGCGCGCAACAGTCGATCTCATCGAACACTCCCGCATCGACGCCGGCGGCGGCCGGCTCGGTGCCCTCGACCTCATCGACGGCCAAGAGTGGGTCACCGAGTGCTGTGGTTTCCGCGACCGCGGCAGCGCCCGCTGTCGTCGCCCCACGCGCCGCGAACCTCTCGACGCTGTCGGCGGCCGTGCCGACGGCCACCACCACCCGGCCGGTCGTATCCACGGCGGCCACCGCGCCGGCGCATTTCCTCACGGCCGCGGTGTCCGGCATCACGACGGCCGTCTCGAACCTGCTGGCACCGTTCGCCGGCCATTCGCCGACCGCACCCGCGCGGCCCGGCTCGCTGGAAGGGTTCCTGTCATTGGTCCGTCGCGAGCTGGACTCCTTGTTCCGCAGCAAGCCGCCGACCATCAGCTACGACGCGGCACAGACGCTGCAGATGAACGGTGCCATCCTCGGCCAGATCACCACGTCGGATCCCAACGGCGACAACGTGAAACTCCGCGTGTCGACGGGTCCGGCCAACGGGACCGTGACCTTGTTCGCGGATGGCTCGTTCAAGTACGTGCCGAATCCGGAGGCGTTGGTGCACGGCGGGACGGACAGCTTCACCGTGACCGCAAGCGATCTCAAAGGTGACCCGCTGGGTCTCAACGTGATGTCACCCGGACCGCACACCACCACCAAGGTGGTCACCGTCAGCACGGTGGCACAGACCAGCCCGCTGGCGACCGCGACCGAAATCAGCACCGAGCAAAGGGCACTCGCGCTCCTGAACTCCGGCGCGATGGATGGTGCGATCGCCGCCCTGAAGCAGAAGTGGATCAACACCCAAGCCGTGACGTTCTCCGATGTGCCTGGCGGCGTCGACGCCCAGAACATGGCGATGCTCGATGCGGCGGTGCGGCAGTACGCCATGTATTCGGCAATGGCCGCGATCAACATCGCGGACAACGCCGCGGGCAATCCGTCGTTCAACTGGATCGCCACGCCACCGCACACCATCGGTGGCGTGACCTCGCCGGGCAACCAGGTGCTCTACGACAACCCGGACACCTTGTACCGCATGGCGTTCATCAGCGATGGCAAGAGCTACGTCATCCACGGCAAGATCAACGGCCAGATGCCGCCCGACGTCAACATCACGGCGCAGATCGGTGCCACGGGCCAGTCATCGGCGATCCTCACCGGCGACCAACTGCAGGTCAATCCTGACGGCACGTTCACCATCGTCGCGGGCCGCGACCCGGCACTGGCCGGCACCACCAACTACCTGTTCCTGGGTGACGGCCCCGCGGGGACCAATGCCGGCCAGATCTTCGTGCGCAACACGGTCACCGATTGGAACACCAACCAGGGCCTCAGCCTGACCATCGAGCAGACCTCCGGTACCAATACGACATTGCCGTCGACGGCGATCACCAACATCGCCAACGGCGTCGTGATGCAGGCCGTCAACGTCACGTCGGACGCCTGGCTGCCCCTGGCGGGTCAGCATCCGGTCAACACGCTGCCGCAGCCGACCAACGCGGGCTCTCAGACGTTGTCCACGCAGAAACAGAGCATCGGGCACTTCAACCTGGCCGACAACGAGGCGCTCGTCATCACGCTGACGCCGGGCACCGCCAAGTATTTCAACGTGCCGGTGACCAACGCCTGGACCATCTCTCCGGATTACACGACGGGCGACCCGACGAGCCTCAACAACGCGCAGGCCATCGCCAACCCGGATGGGTCGTACACCCTCGTCGTCGCCAAAACCGATCCGGGCGTGGCGAACTGGGTGTCCACCGGCGGCCTGAACCAGGGCACGATCTTCGCGCGCTGGCAGGGCCTGGATCCGAATGCCACGGTCCAGCCGACGCTTTCGGCGCAGGTCGTCACGCTCGACGAGCTGAAGACCGTGCTGCCGAAGACCACGGTCTACGTCACCGAGGCGCAGCGCGCCCAGCAAATCGCTGAGCGGCAGAGCGGGTACACCCTCCGGACGGCGCCCTACGTGTCGATCGGTGGCACGACGGCAGTCTGAGGTCTGACGGCGGCGGTGACGTTCATGGAACGTCACCGCCGCTTCAGGTTTCGGCGTCCGCGGGCTAGGCGTCGACCAGCACGTCGGTCAGCCGCATCGCGATGGTCGCCCGCCGCGAGGCCAGCTGCCGCGCTGACCGCTGAATCTCCGCTGTCTGCTCGGTCCGGACGGCCTGGTAGCGCTGGAGTGCCGCGGCGACATCACCGTCCTGAGCATCGGACAGTTGACGTGCGAGTTCGGCACCGTCCTGGATCGCCTGATTGGCGCCCTGCCCGCCGAACGGCGTCATCGGATGCGCGGCGTCACCGAGCAGCGCGACGCGCGCGGTGGTCCAGCGCGCGATGGGGTCCCGGTCGTAGACCGGGTGCATGTACACCGGCCCGGTGGCGCCGCGGATCAGCTGACCCACGACGGTCTCGAAATCATCGAATTGCCTTGCCAGTGCTGCCACATCCGCACGCGCCGACCACAGGTGCAGTGGTGGTTCGTCGATACCGAGGGTCGCGTCGACCGCTACCTGCCGGCCCGCGCGCACCGGCATCGCGATGACGTGTTTGGCATAGTCGGCCGAATGCCACGAGCGCAACCGGTCGTTCGGGCGGGTACCGAGACAGTCGACGGGGCTGACGGCGCGGAAGATCACCGAACCGCAGTAGTTGATCGAGTCATCGCTGAAAAGCCCACGCACAGTGGAACGCAGCCCGTCGGCGCCGATCACCAACTGCGTCCGGATGACGGCGTCGTCGGCGAACGTGAGCTCGACGTGATCGTCATGCTCGGCGAGACCGGTCAGCTGGTGGCGCAGTCGAACTCGGTCCCGGCCGAGATGCGCCACCATCAGGGCATGCAGATCGGCCCGGTGGACGGTGCGCGGCGACAACTCGGCGTCGGCGTATCCGAACCGGCCGTGTTCCGAACCGATTTCCGGGATTGCCGCGTAGTCGGCGACGGACTCGACGTGACCGGTCTGATCGTGCGTCTCGAAATAGCGCGTCGCAGAGGAGATCCGGTTGAACTGCTCGAGCATGCCCCATTCGCCGAACAGTCGAAGCGTCGGTGGTGAGATGCCGAGCGGGCCGCCGACCTCGCCGAGCTCACGGGTCTTGTCCACCACGATGGCGTGGTGGCCGCCCTGCTGTAGTGCGTTCGCCGCGGCGAGTCCGCCAAGGCCGGCGCCGACGATGACGACAGGTGCAGTGATGTGATCTGACACGGTGAGTGCCTTTCTACAGATGGGTGAACCGCGCCAGGCCCTCGGCGTCGAGCGCGAGTCGGGGCACGGTGTCCGGTCGGTGGCTGACGACGGTGCGCACGTTGCCGATCGGCAGCCACAGCCCGTCATGGATGATTCGGGACTGGATGTCGTGCACCAGCTTTCGGCGCTCGGCGGGCTCGGGGCAGCGCAGCTGAGCGTCGAGCAGGTCGTCGAGCCGATCGCGTTCCACGCGGCACATCGCGTTGCGTTGATCGAGCGCGAACTGGTACCGCAACGCATCGGGATCGATTGCCGTGTAATAGAAGAACCGGAAATCGTAGTCGCCAGTCTGCTGCCGCGACCGGAGCTCGCCGAAGTCGACGTCGTGCAGCACCAGCTCGATGCGATGGTCCGCCCACTGGCCGGCAACCGCGGACAACAGTTCGGCGTCGACGGGGGAGAACGAGCTGTTGAACACCACCTCGAATCGCAACCCGTCGGCGGCGGCCGCATCGAGCAACCGGTGTGCCGCTGCCGGTTCGTGCCGCAACTGGGCCGAGCAATCCAGGTAGTGCAGCGCGGTCGGCGTGAGCACCGAGCCGGCGACGGTGTAGCCGCACGTCTGCAGGATCGGGCGCAGCCGCTCACGATCGATCAGCAGCGACAACGCGCGCCGGATTCGGTGATCGGCAAGAGGACCGCGGGATACGTTGGGGCACAAGCCATAACTGATCCCCGGGTTGTGGATTTCGGCCGTCACGAAGCCGTCCGTGCTACCGGCGCGCACCGCGGCGGATCCGCCGTCGCGCGCGTCGAACACCAGACGATGTCTGCCATCGGTGAGGCACCCCGACTCCGCCGGCACCCACGAGCCGGTGCCGAGCCGTATGTCACCGGTCGACGGCTTACTGACCGCCAGGTTCACTCCGGCCAGGCTGTGCAGGAATGCGGCGTTGTGCCGCTCGAACCGGAACGTGACCGTCTCGCCGCGTGATTCGACGGCTGACAGTCCGGTGAGCGCGGCCCCCGCCGCCGGCAGGGGAGTGGCGTCCGCAAGGTCGGTCATGATGTCGCGGAAGCTTTTTCGGACCAGCTCTGCGGTGAGCGGCGTGCCATCGGAGAAGTGCCGGCCGGGCGGGACCGTCACCTCCACGGTGAGCGGATCGGGGCGACGCCACGACGACGCCAGCCACGGTCGCAGCTGGGCGGTGACCAGGTCGATGTCGACGAGGCTCTCGAACACCTGTCGCACATAGGTTTTCGAGATGCCGTTGTAGGCCAGGCGCGGGTCTGTGGTGAGTTGCCCGGGCGGCCAGGCGAAGACGATGTCGCGCCTCACCGTTGGACCTCCACACGAGCGGTGACGACCGGCCGTACGGCGACGGACGCGATGACCCCGACGACGGCGATCAGCACCCCGGCGAAGATGAGCAGGCGGTGCGGATCCGCGAAACCGCCGATCGCCGTTGCCCCTACCGACACCCCGATGGCCGCGCCCAACGCCCGCAGGTAGTGGTACACCGCGGAATCGAACGTCACCCGGCCGGAACTCGTCAGCACGTTGGCGGCCAGTGAACTCCAGAGGAAGCCCATGGCGCCGCCCATCACGGTGGCACTGATCAGCGACGAACCCACATGCTCGGCGCTGACCGCGACCCAGCAGCCGGCCAGTGCCAGACAAGCCGCTCCGTAAGCCACCAACCGGGTGTTCTTCGCGGCATCGCCGGGGCGGCCGAACCTCGAGATCGGCAACAGACCAGCGACCACCGCCATGGGCACGAGAACGAGCGCCGCCCGGTACGAGGTGAAAGAGTGCACCCGTTGGAGGACATAGATCACCACCAAGGTGAAGACGTTGGTCGCGATGCCCGCCACGAAGACGATCAGGAAGCTGCGATACAGAATCGGCCGGCGACCTCCGTCCCCGGCCGACGATCGGCAGGCGCCGATGACCACGACGCCCAGGACCGTCGCCAGCACGCTCAACGCGGCCTTGGTCGTCAGGTCGCTCGTCGTCCCGGCCGCCAGGAAGATGACGACCTGCGCCAGCCCGAAACCGATGATCAAACCCGCACCTTGGCGAGAGGTCTCGGGCGCAGTCTCGAGTTCGGGTGCCTGCGGCCGCGCGCCCCACGCCAGCAGCGGAATCGACACAACCGTCGTCAGCACCGTCTCGTACGGGAAGGCCCGCCACCCCCACGCGTCGTTGAGCACGGCGGTGATCAGTGGTGAACACAGCGCTGACGCCGACACCACGAACCCCCAGGTGCCGAGGAATGCCGTGTGGTGATCGGGATAGAACTGCTGTCGCGCGATCCGGAACAACTGCGGTGCCAGCACGGCCGACGCCGCGCCCTGCAGGAACCGGACCACGATGAGGATCCAGAACGACGGGCTGAGGCTCGCGGCGACGCCGAGTACCGCGAGCGCTGCCGAACTGACGAAGAACGTGGTGAGCGGCCGGCAGCGGTGCAGCAGCAGGCCGGCCGGCAGGAGGGTCGCACAGAACCCGGCGAGAAAGGCCACGCCGACGTTTGCTGCCAGCCCGTAGGGCACGTGAAAGAAATCCGAGATCGACGCGTTCAAGAGAACGGTCGCGGAGGAGTTCGAATAGAGGGTGTACTCAGCGAGGTACAACGACGCCGCAACGGCGTAGAGAGATGGCTTCATTTCTCATCACAGGAACTGGAGGGGTGAACGTTCGGGCAGCGGAAATCAGCGCGCGAATTTGTTCAGGGGCGCCAGGCGGGCGCGGTTCCAGATCGAGGACAGAAAAGACGGGGCGCACGACGAATGCGCCCGCACCATGGGTGCGGAAGCCTGGTCGGAACGAGCACCCACGCCGGCGACTATACCGGCCGGCGCGGTCGGTACCCGCGCTGCTGGAAGGTGGAATCCCGGCCGCCGAGTTTGCCGGAAACCTGACTGGATCGCGCATGTGAACGCGGTCCTAATTGCTGTGGAATGAATATTTGCTGGTCAGGGTTTTGTCTTACTTTTCTGTATGCGGGTAAGATGCGGAGATGCTGTTTCGCCACGTACATCGCGCGGTCGTTGCCGGCGCGGTCGCTCTGCTCACGGTTGCGGCCCCGCTCGTCATCACGGGCGTGGAGCCGGTGGCTGTTGCCGACGACTGTCCCGACGCCGAAGTCATCTTCGCGCGCGGCACCGACGAGCCGGCAGGTATGGGCCGGGTCGGGGATGCCCTCGTTGATGCGCTGCGCAAGCAGGCCGGCGGCTTGACCATCAGGTCGTATGCGGTGAACTACAAGGCCACCATCACGCAGCGGCACAGTGGCGAGGGGGCCAAGGACGCGATCGCTCACATCAAGTCCACGGCGTCGGCTTGCCCCGATACAAAGATCGTTCTGGGTGGCTACTCGCAAGGCGCGAGCGTCGTCAACATCGTGGCCGGCTTCTCCGGTATCAACTGGGGTGATCCGTTGCCGCCTGAGTACAACAAGAACATCGCGGCCGTCGCTACTTTCGGCAACCAGGCAGACCGCACCGACGGAGCGCCGCCGACCCAGAACTCACCGCTCAGTCCCAAGGCGATCGACCTCTGTAATCCTGCCGACCCGATCTGCCACGCCGGTGCGGGCAATTCCTGGAGTGGACACACGCAGGGTTATGTTCCCGCTTACACGGACCAGGCAGCGGCTTTCGTGGCGTCGAAGCTCCTTGCCGGCTCGCATCTGACACCGCCCGGGTACGGCTCGCAGTTCCCGGCGTATGGCCCGCAGCCCGGTACCAACCCGCAAATGGGCTACGGCGCATTGCCCGGACCTCCGCAGACGTACGGCACGCCGCCGGGCCCGCAGGCCGGCTACGGATTGCAGCCTCCCAGTTCGGTTCCGTCGACCTCCACTACGACGTCGCCGACTCCCGGACCCGCTTTGTCGTAGCGCCGCTGCTGTGCGCAGCAGTACGTGCGCACAACAGGTTTCGCAGTTTTCGGCGGACTCCACGACCGGCATCTTGAGCGCTACGGTGACGAATCCAGTTGCAAGCGAACAGTTTTGATGCAATTCATGGCACGCCGGCCTGTCGGCGGCGTGAGTACGCCATCGTCGCGCGCAACCACAGTTACGTCAGAACTGCTGTGGAACAACGGGTCTAGCGCGTCGTGGCATTGACGGCGCTGTGATAAAACCGGCGAAATTCCGTTTCAGGTAAGCACGGCAAAGTCCTGAAGAATTGCTGTACGTAGCGCATTGTGCGGCGTACGCTTTCCCCAGCTGCGCCGGGTGCGGCCTGCCTCGGCGCAGTGCGAACTTCGGGAGCAACCATGTTGGCCCAGGGATTTGATGTCGTCATCGTCGGCGCTCGATGTGCCGGCTCGCCGCTGGCCACGATGCTGGCGCGGCAGGGTGTGAACGTTGCGGTACTCGAACGCGCGACATTTCCGCGAGACACCCTGTCGACCCACATCTTCGAGGCCGACGGGTTGGCTTTCCTCGATCGGCTCGGCGTGACGGATCAGCTGCACGCAACCGGTGCGCCGTTCATGATGCGGTCCAATTCCCGCGCCGAGGACTTCCGATTCAATGTCGAATGGCCACAACGCGCAGGCGATGTCGGAGGTAGTGCCTCGGTCCGGCGCACCCTGCTCGACCCGATCCTCGTCGGTGCCGCCGAGCAGGCGGGGGCTGAAGTGCGAATGGCTGCCGATGTCACGGGCCTGGTGCAGGACGACGGCCGGGTCACCGGCGTGCGCGTCCGGACTCGCGGCCGGGAGGACGAGCTGCGTGCCCGGCTGGTCGTCGGCGCAGACGGTCGTAACTCGACCGTCGCCAATCTTGTTGCGGCACGGAAGTACAACGTCGTGCCCAATCAACGGTTCGCGTACTGGGCTTTCTTCGAGGGCGCGAACATGCCGGCGGAACCGACCAATGTGTTCCATCGGTGGGCCGACAAGTTCGTGATCAGCGCCGCAGCCGACAACGGGCTGTATCAGGTCATCGTGATCCCCGAGTTGAGCGAGCTCCCGCGATTCCGCGCCAACCTCGAACGCAGCTTCATGGAACACGCCCTCAGTTGTGAACCGGTGGCCGAGGCGCTTGAGGGTGCTCAGCGGGTCGGCAAGTTGTTCGGGATGGTCCACTACAACGGTTTCTTCCGGGACCCGTGCGGGCCGGGGTGGATGTTGGTCGGCGACGCCGGCCATTTCAAGGACCCGGCGCCGGGCCGGGGGATCGGTGACGCGTTCGCACAGGTCGACGCGGCGGTGCCGAAAATCATGGCGGGGCTGGGCGGTTCACTGGAGGTGCAGGACGCGGCGCTGACGATGTGGGCCGGTGGCGCGATCACGAATTCTCCGATCATTATTGGTTCGCCGACGATCTGGGCAAGGCGGGCCGAGTGCCGGCCGTCTTCCCGCAGATGGTGGCGGACCTGCACGACAACGGGCAGATCGGGCGGTTCCTCGATCTCTTCACGCACCGGGAGAAGTCGTCGCAGGTGCTGAGCCCGGGCCGGTTGTTCGGCTCGGCGGGGCGGCTCCTGCGACGCAGACCCCAAGGCAGGCGCGCCCTGATGAACGAGGTGCGGACGCTGGTCGGCGAAAATGCGCGTCATCAGTTCCTCAACCACCGCCACGCGTACGCGACGGCGGCCGAGGCGCTGAAACCCGCTGGTGCGACAGAGGTTGACGCCACCAGCACAGCGTGAGCGCCTGTCAGGTCAGGGTGTACGACGTCATCGACAGCGACCCGTAGGTATAGCCGTCGACGAGCACGTGCGCAGGGGTGTCGGCGGCGGCGCACAGCCCGGCGAAATAGAGCATCGGGATGAAGTGGTCCGGTGTCGGTGCGGCGGCGGCGAAGTCGGGATGTTCCCGAAGGCGCAGAATGTCCGCGGGTGCGGCGGTCAGCAGATTGGCCGCTGCATCGTCAAACCTTGTGGCCCAATCAAATCCGCTGTCGGGAAGCCGTGCGTTCATGGCCCGCAGGTTGTGCACGATGTTGCCGCTGCCGACGATCAGCACGCCGCGGCTGCGCAACTCGGCCAGTTGTGCGCCCAGCGCGACGTGTTCCTCCAGCGGCTTCTCGGCGTTGATCGACAACTGCACCACCGGGATCGAGGCATCCGGGAAGGCATGCACCAATACCGACCAGGTGCCGTGGTCGATGCCCCAGCTGTCCCGGTCAGCGCCGACCCAGGTCGGTTTGACGGTCTCGGCGATCTCGTCGGCCAGCTGGGGCAGTCCCGGCGCCGGGTACTGCACACCGAACAACTCCTGTGGGAAGCCGTAGAAGTCGTGGATGGTGCGGGGCTGCGCCATCGCGGTGACCGCGGTGGCGTTGATGTACCAGTGCGCACTGATCACCAGGATCGCCCGGGGCCGTGGCACCGACTGGCCGAATTCCGTCCATGCGGCTGTGTACCGGTTGCGTTCCACGGCGTTCATCGGACTGCCATGCCCGATGAACGCGGCGGGCATGACGGTGGGCGGGTCGACTGATCCGGTCATTGTCCGATCAACGCTACCGACATTCCTCCCGGGTTGCCGCTCGGGCGGCAGCGCGACCCGCTCGCCGGCCGAAGAATGAACCCGCGCCCAACTGGGTGCCGCTGGAGTACCCCTTGGCGTCCTGCGCGATGGTGGACGTACAGGCGCCGGCGGCGTAGAGCCCGGCAATGGCACTGCCGTCGTCGCGTAGCACCGCGCCGTCGGCCGAGATCGCCAGGCCCCCGAGGGTGAAGCCGCTGTAGAACGCCTTGCCCAGACTTAAGTCGAATACCGCCCACGGTCCGACGTCCTGCGGCTCCAGATACGTTGCCGCCTTGTGGAAGTCGGGGTCCTCGCCGCGGGCCGCGTTGGCGTTGTACCGGTCGAGTGAGGACTGCAGCCGGCCGGCCGGGATACCGAGGGCGGCTTCCATCTCGGCGACCTCTTCCCAGCCGTCGATCAACTGAACTAACGGCATCGTCGGCATCTCGACATGTCGTGAATCGACGACGAGGTACGCGACGCTGTCGGGCTGCTCGAGGGCGAAGGCGGAAGTTCTTGCGTGATAAGAGTCTTCGGCGACGAACCGGTCCCCGTTGCGGTTCACGATCAGACCGGTGAGGAGTGTGGCAGGCGGATAGACCGGGGCTGTCATGAACGCCTGGTCCAGGTATTTGGTTGCTGCACCGACAGCTTGACCCATGCGGATACCGCTGCCGTCGTCATAGGTGCTGCCCAAGGCAAAGACGCGCTCGTCGGCCAGTCGCGGCACGTGCGCCGCCAGCATCTCGCGGTTCATCACGAAGCCGCCGGTGGTCAGGACGACGGACTTCGCCCGCACTGCACCCGTCTCACCGAAGTGCTTCCAGGTTGCGCCGACGACCCGGTCGCCGTCGACGACGAGGGCGGACACCCCTGTCTCGTAACGGATTTCCACGCGGAGTTCGCCCAGTCGCTCGACGAGAAGCTTGACGACCATGCCCGCGCCGCCGGTATCGCCGGGTACCGGGACCTTGTGGCCCCGTGGTGCCGGAACCGCCTGCTCGCGGAACGGCCACACCTGCTCATTGCCGGTGTACATCAGGCCCTGCGTCTCCGGCTGAATGACGGCCTTGTGCGGGTAGTAACTGCGCTCGAACTCGAATCCGAGGGCTTCCAGCCACCGGAAATGTTCGGCACTGCCGCCGCAGTAGGCGTTGATCAGTTCCGGCACAGGCTCTTTCGAGACGGCAGTCAGATAGGCGGCCATCTCGCCGGCGGAGTCGTTGTGGCCGCTGGCCTCCTGTACCGCGGTGCCGCCGCCGAGATAGAAGTGGCCGCCCGCCATCGCCGTGGTGCCGCCGGCCACCGCGGCCCGCTCGAGTACGAGCACACGCGCGCCCGCGGCGGCTGCTTCGACGGCCGCGCATCCGCCTGCCATGCCGAGTCCGACAACGAGTACGTCGACCTCGTCGGAGAACGACGAAATACTTTGTGCGGAAACTGTTTCCGGAATCATCACGCACCTGCCGCGGTCTTCTTGATGTGCTCGAACATCGCCCGAATCTCGGGACTGAACTCGCCGAGTTCGATGTATGGCACCCCGGCCGATGCTCCGTCGATATAGGCGAAACGCATCAATCCACCGGACATCTCACCCTGTTGCACGATGGCCAGCCGCTGTTCCTGTGCCGACGCCACGGCCGCGTCGAAATCACCTGGTTCGAAGCACACATGGTGCAGGCCCGGTCCGCTGCGCTGCAGGAATTCGGTATAGATGCTGACGCCGCGCACCGGCTGGATCAGCTCCAGCTGCATGTCGCCCGAGTAGGACATCGAGATGTGGGCGGTGAAATCCGCCGGCTCCCCGTGGAGGCGGCAGGTTTCCGGCCCGAACTCGATGTTGGGCAACCGGACCCATGACCCGACGCCGAACTGCCTGCTCAGCAGCTGCTCGGTTGCCTCGATGTCTTCAGTGACCCAGGCGGTTTGGCAGATCGGTCCATACGAGACGGTCATGGGATTCCTTCCGGGAAGCCGGCTGTGCGACTGGACGACCAACTCAAACTAAGCGCTACCGCTTAACTGGTCAAGCGTTGGTGATTGCAATCTGAAGCGCAAGAACTACACTGAGGCCTGTGAGTCGGACCGATGCACGCACGCAGCTGCTTCTCGCCGGCGAACGCCTGATCGCGGAGTTCGGCCCCGAGGTGTCGCTGCGCGACGTCGCGGTGGCTGCAGGGCAGCGGAACAATTCGGCCGTCCACTATCACTTCGGATCACGAGATGGCTTGATAAAGGCCATCATCGGTCATCGCCAGGCCCCCTTGGAGCAGGCGCGGCTGACGCTGCTGGCCGAGCACGAAAGTGCCGGGGAGCCCGACGACAGCATCACCGCCCTGGTGGCCATCCTGGTCGAGCCGCTGTTCGATACTCCGTATTCCGACGGGTCGAGCCACTACGCCCGTTTTCTCGAACGCGTGCGCAATCATCCGGTCATGGCCGAGCTCACCCTGACGGCGGAGCAGTGGCCGGCCACCCGGATCCTCACCACCCGGCTGCTGCGGGCCCTCGATCACCTACCGGAAGCGCTTCGGCGCCAACGCATGGCGGCGATGGCGTCGGTCATGTACACGCTGCTCGCCGACCACGAACGTCATGTGGAGGAGCATCGCGACGCGGTCCGCGGTGCCCTGAGTGAGGCCGAGGCGAGGGACAACATCGTCGCCATGGTGGTCGGTCTGCTCACCGCACCGATGCCCGCCCTGATCGAACCCCGGTGAGAACAACGATGGAGGAACGCATGTCGGTCACGGACCAGGAGCAGCCAGACGTCCGGCAGATCGAGGCGGGGGAGAACCCGACCAGGTTCGCCCGCGGCTGGCACTGCCTCGGCCTGATCCGTGACTTCAATGACGGTGCGCCCCATCAGATCGACGCGTTCGGTACGTCGTTGGTGGTCTTCGCCGACAGTCAGGGCCGGCTCAACGTGCTCGACGCCTACTGCCGCCACATGGGTGGCAACCTCGCGTACGGCAGCGTCAAGGGCGACTCGATCGCGTGCCCGTTCCACGACTGGCGCTGGGGCGGTGACGGCAAATGCACCTTGGTGCCCTACGCCAAGCGGACGCCGCGGCTGGCGCGCACCCGCTCGTGGCTCACGCTCGAACGCAACGGGCAGCTTTTCGTCTGGAACGACCCGCAGGGCATCGCCCCGCCGCCGGAGGTCGACATCCCCGAGATCGAGGGATACGGCACGGACGCCTGGACGGACTGGACCTGGAACATTCAGCTCATCGAAGGTTCGCACTGCCGCGAGATCGTCGACAACAACGTCGACATGGCGCATTTCTTCTACGTGCACTACGCATTTCCCCGGAACTTCAAGAACATCTTCGAAGGCCATGTCGCCACCCAGGTGATGGACTCGACGCCGCGGGATGACATGGTCGTCAGCACCTTCCATGACCCGACGTCGATTCTCTATTCGGAGGCTTCGTATTTCGGGCCCTCGTACATGATCGACCGGCTGCGCAGCGTGGCCAACGGGATGACCGTCGACACCATCCTGATCAACTCGCACTATCCGGTCAGCCCGAACTCGTTCGTGCTGCAGTACGGTGCCATCGTCAAGAAGCTGCCCGGCCTGACCGAACTGGAAAACGCCGAACTCGCACGGACTTTCATCGAGGGTGTGCAGACCGGCTTCGAGCAGGACGTCGAGATCTGGAAGCACAAGGCCCGCATCGACAACCCACTGCTCACCGAGGAAGACGGACCGGTATATCAGCAGCGCCGCTGGTACGAGCAGTTCTATGTCGACGTCGAGGACGTGACACCGGATATGACCGACCGCTTCGAGTACGAGATCGACACCACGCATTCCATCGAGAGCTGGGAAGCCGAAGTGGCGGACAATCTGGCTGCCCTGGCGTCGGGCTCTCTGTCACAACAGGATTCAGCCTTCACCGGATTGGCTGTGGCCGAGTAGGGCGGCCACCAGGTCGAGCGCGGTACCGATCTCGGGGGCGCCGCCGCCCAGCAGCGGCGCGTACAGATGCGCGTCGCACATGCGGATGAGCGCGAGGCCGAAAGTGGCGGTGGGTAGCGGTAATTCCATGCGGCCGGCGGCCACCTCGGCGTCGAGGAGTTCTCCCACCAGGCGCCCCGCCGTCTGTTCCACGAGTCCGGGCAGCAGCATGAGCCGCACGATCAGGAGCGGCTCACGCTGCGACACCGCCTGCAGTGGTTTGGCGTCGACAACCGCATTCAGAAAGCGGTCCATCACCGCAAGGATGTATTCGGTGCCGCCGGGTGGTTCGGCGTCGGGTCCGGCCTCGGCGGCCATGTCGGCGACGGTGCGCCGAAAGGTGCGTTCGGTGGCCTCGGCCAGCACGGTGGCCAGCAGGTCTTCCCGGTTGCCGACGAGCCGGTAGAGGGTCGAGCGACCGATGCCGAGTTCGGCGGCCAGTGCCGACATGTCGACCGGCTCGCCCGCCAGATAGAGCCGGGTCGCCGCGTCGACCGCGGCCTGGCGGCTCAAGGCGGTGCCCAGTCGCGCGGACGGGGGCGTCGTCGAATCAGCTCCGGACATCCACCCATTATGGGACATTGCGCCGCTGTGTGCCAGTGTGGCACACTTCGGCTATGTGTCCCACATTGTGGGGCCATGTCCCGCCAACCCCACGAGGAAGTCGACATGAGCACGCGATTCGAAGGAAAAACCGCGATCGTCACGGGTGCCAGTCGTGGCATCGGATTCGCCATTGCCCAGCGTCTGGTCGACGAAGGCGCCAAGGTGGTGATCACCGCTCGCAAACAGGAAGCGCTCGACGCCGCCGTCGACACCCTTGGCGGCCCCGACGTCGCGCTGGCCGTGGCCGGCCGCGGCGACGACACCGAGCATCAGGATGCCGTGGTGGCCAAGGCCCTCGAAAAGTTCGGGACCGTCGACTATTTCGTCAACAACACCGGCATCAACCCGGTGTACGGGCCGCTCATGGACATCGACATGGACGCCGCGCGCAAGATTCTCGAAGTCAACGTGCTGTCCGCCCTGTCGTGGGTGCAGAAGGTGAACCGGGCCTGGCAGCGTGAGCACGGCGGCGCGATCGTCAACGTCGCCTCGATTGCCGGGCTGCGCCCGGCGCCGGGCATCGCCTTGTACGGGGTCTCGAAAGCCGCGGTCATCCACCTCACCGAGGAGCTGGCCGTCGAGCTGGGTCCGAACATCCGCGTCAACGCCGTCGCGCCCGCCGTCGTCAAGACGCGCTTCGCGACGGCGCTGTACGAAGGCCGCGAAGAAGAGGTCAGCTCGCACTACGCACTGAAACGCCTTGGGGTGCCGGAAGATATCGGCTCGGTGGTGGCGTTCCTGCTGTCCGACGACGCCGGCTGGATGACCGGTCAGACCCTGACGATCGACGGCGGCGTGCTGCTGGGCGGCGGCGTCTGATGGCCGCCGACACGCATCTCGAACTGCCGGGGCTGGACCTGGACCGCCTCGGTGCGTGGCTGTCGGCCACCGTGCCCGGCGCCGGTGCCACGCTGTCGGCGACGTTGATCGCCGGTGGCAAGTCGAACCTGACTTACCGTGTCACAGATGGCGATTCGTCGTGGATCGTCCGCCGGCCTCCCGTGGGCGAGTTGCTCGCCACGGCCCACGACATGAGTCGCGAATATCGGATGATGTCGGCGCTGGCGCCCACCGCGGTGCCCGTGCCCGCGATGTACGGATTCTGCGATGACGCTTCCGTGCTCGGCGCACCCTTCTATGTGATGGCCGAGATCGACGGCACGCCCTACCGGCAGGCCGCCGAACTGACGGCGCTGGGCGCCGAGCGCACCCGGCTCATCTCGGAGCGACTCGTCGACACCCTGGTCGCGGTGCATTCCGTCGATCCCGCCTCGGTAGGGCTCGCGGACTTCGGCCGGCCCGAAGGGTTCCTCGGGCGTCAGGTCGGCCGGTGGCACAAGCAGTTCGCGGCGGCCCGCACCCGGGACCTGCCCGTCATGGAAAAGCTCTATGACGCGCTGTCGCAGCGGGTTCCGGCCGATTCGGCACCCGGCATCGTGCACGGCGACTACCGCCTCGACAACGTGCTGTTCGATTCCGGGGACCGGCCCGCCGCCGTCATCGACTGGGAGTTGGCCACCATCGGCGACTCGCTCACCGATCTCGCGCTGATGGTGGCCTACGGGCAGTTGGCCGCATCGGGCAACGGGGAGGTCTCCGATGTCAGCGAAGCCCCCGGCTTCCTGACCGAACAGGAGATCATCGACCGCTATAACGCCGGAATCGACCGTCCGCTAGGCGATTTCGGCTTCTACCTCGGTCTCGCATTCTTCAAGATGGCAGGCATCTTCGAAGGTATCCACTACCGCTATGTCAACGGGCAGACCGTCGGTGACGGATTCTCGTTCGCCGGTGACGCGGTGCACTTCCTGCTGGACGCCGGCCTCAACGCACTCAAGGAGCACTGACATGGAATTCGCGTACGACGCCAAGACCAACGAAATGAACGCCGAACTCACGGCGTTCATGGAAAGCCACGTCTATCCCGCCGAGAAGACGTTCCACGAGCAGCTTGCCGCGCTGGACAACCGGTGGGCGTGGGACAGCGTGCCGGTGCTCACCGAGTTGCGCTCCGAGGCCCGTCGTCGCGGTTTGTGGAATCTGTTCCTGCCGGGGCAGAAGGGTGCGGGTCTGACCAACCTGCAGTACGCCCCGCTGGCCGAGATCACCGGCCGCAGTATCCAATTGGCACCCGCGGTGTTCAACTGCGCGGCCCCGGACACCGGAAACATGGAGGTGCTCAACGAGTTCGGCACCGAGGAGCAGCAGCGCCGGTGGCTGGAACCGTTGTTGGACGGCGAGATTCGGTCGGCCTTCGCCATGACCGAACCCGACGTGGCAAGCTCGGACGCCACCAACGTCGAGCTGTCCATCGTCCGTGACGGCGACGAGTACGTCATCAACGGTCGCAAGTGGTGGATCACCGGCGCGATGAATCCCAACTGCAAGGTGTTCATCGTCATGGGCAAGACGGATCCCAGCTCGGAACGTCACCGCCAGCAGTCGCAGATCCTCGTTCCTCGCGACACCCCGGGCCTCGAGGTGCTGCGCGGCATGGAGGTGTTCGGGTACGACGACCACGACCATGGCGGGCACGCCGAACTGCGGTTCACCGACGTGCGGGTGCCGGTGTCCAACCTGATCGGTGAGGAGGGCGGCGGGTTCGCCATCGCCCAGGCCCGTCTCGGGCCGGGCCGCATCCACCACTGCATGCGGGCGATCGGCGTCGCCGAGCGCGCCGTCGAGATGATGTGTCAGCGGGCCGCGAGCCGGGTCGCGTTCGGCAAGCCGCTGGCCGAGCAGGGCGTGATCCGCGACTGGATCGCCGAATCCCGTGTCCGCATCGAGCAGCTGCGCCTGCTGGTGCTCAAGACCGCCTGGCTGATGGATACCGTCGGAAATCGCGGCGCGCACACCGAGATTCAGTCCATCAAGATCGCCACGCCCCTCACCGTGCAGTGGATTCTGGACAAGGCCATCCAGGTGCACGGCGCCGGCGGGGTGTCGCAGGACTTCCCGCTCGCGGCCATGTACGCGGGCATCCGCACCCTGCGCTTCGCCGACGGGCCCGATGAGGTGCACAAGAACGCCCTCGCTCGTACGGAGCTCAAGAAGCACCTGGTGAGCTGACCGGGCATGCGGCCACGCTTTATTTGCATCGGAAATGGCGATTAAATAGCGTGGCCGTGTGCGGTTGACCGGTTTCAGTGACGTCGGGCTGCGGATCTTGATCCGGCTCGCCGCCGAAGACGGCCGACAGCGGATGTCGACGCGGCAGATCGCCGAAGACATGCAGATCTCCTACACGCACGCGACCAAAGCGTGCGCGCATCTGGCGGCGGCCGGGTGGCTGGACGCGGACCGCGGTCGCGGCGGCGGGCTTGCCCTCACCGCCACCGGCCGTACCGCCCGCCTGGGCGATGTGGTGCGGTCGCTGGAAGACGACGGTGACACCGAGCTGGTCGACTGCAGCGGGCTGGATTGCCCGCTGCAGTCGGCATGCCGGCTCCGCTCGGCGTTGGCGCAGGCGAAAGCGGCGTTCTATGCGTCGCTGAACACCACCACGGTCGCTGACCTCGCGCAACCGCCGACGAGGAACCTGCTCATCAGCCTCGGCGCACTGACCGCGCAGATCGATTCCCGCGCCGATTGAACCGAACGGCCCGCCGGATCGTGGTACCCGTACACCGCTGCGCAAGGGGATCACGATGCAACTGTCCGCACGCCTGCCCGCCGCTCTCGCCGCGACCGCCGTTGCCGCGGCCGTCATCGCGCCACCGGCGGCCACTGTTCCGGCCGCCGGCCATCCTTCGCCGACTGTGACACGGGAAATCCGTTTGACCGCAACGGTTCCGCCGGGCGGACTGCTCACCAGCTTCGTGAAGAACCAGGGCATCTACTGCTCCATCATCTGTCCACTGCTGGCGCAGACCGTCACGACAGGTGTCACCACCACGCTGCAGGAGCCGGGCGTCTTCCTCGCCGCGCTGCCGGCCAACGGACCGCTCAAGGCCCTCGGCATCGCCGCCGCGTCGATGACGGGACCCACGGCCGCCGCCATGGACAAGGCGATCGACGCCGACGCCGCCATTCCGGCGAAGCGGGCGCTCAACGCCTTCGAGGTCGGCGTGGTGGGCCTGCTCAACATTCCTCCCGCGATCCCCGCCGGCCCGGGCGCGGTGGTCGACGCGTTCCAGCAGTTCCGCCAGCAGACCTACGACGCGCTCAACGCGCCCGTCGTCCGGAACCCGGAGCCGACGGTCATGCCGCGCGGAGTGTTCCAGGTCGCGGTGATCGGCGTCATCAATGTGGTTGCGGCAGTGATCTTCCCGGGCTTCAACTTCTTCCTCGCCGGCGCGTTCCACGTGCCCGATGCGGTGGCTCAGGAACTGGCGAAGAGCGGCAATCCGCTGCGCGCGTTCCTGGCGGGCGTCCAGACCGCGGGGGGCGTGGTGACCAACGCCGTGAACGTCGTGGCCAACGCCGTCGTCACCGAGGCGAACAAGGTCCGCGCCGCGGCGATGCAGCCCGGTGCCTCGACACCGGTGGCGGCGCCGAAGTCCGTCACGACCGCGGCTGCCGCCCCCGGTGTCAGCCTCACTCAGACGACGCCGAAGAAACCGAAGAAGACGTTGCCGGCGCAGACAGTCGGGCAGTTGCCCAACCCGCTGTCCAGTGTGGCAAAGGAGCTGACGAAAGCGACGAAGGCGCTGACGCCCAAGCCCAACGCCAAGCCGAAGCCAGACGACAAGTCCGGAAGTCAGCCCAGCGAACGTGGCGCCCAGGCCGGACTGCCGTCACGGCCGGCCTTGCGTGCCAACCGGTGATTGCGCCCCCGCAGCAGTCGTAGCTGCAAGAGCGACTCGGACCAGAATGCCCACCGCGGCGTCGACGTCCAGGTCGAGTCGAACAGCTTCTTGGTTGCGGCCAGCGCGTCGGGCGACCGCTCGATCAGCTGTGCGGCCAGCTCCTCGGCGGCCAGCAGCGGATCGTCGGCGACGGCGGTGACCAGTCCGTAGCCCAGCGCGTCGGTGCCGGAGAACACCTCCGCGGTCATGGTGAGCCGCTTGGCCACATCCATCGGCAGGAGCTCACGCAGAGTCACCGACCCGGTCATGTCCGGAATCAGGCCCCACCGCGCCTCCATGACCGACAGCTTGCAGTCCGGCGTCGCGATCCGGAAGTCCGCCGCCAGGGCGACCTGCAGTCCGCCGCCGTAGCAGTGGCCATGCACGGCCGCGATCACCGGTACCGGCAACTCGCGCCAAGCCCAGCAGGCCTTCTGGAACAGGTTCGTCTTCTGTCCGGGGAACTTGCCGAAGTTGCGCACGGCACTCAATCCCTGCAGCTTTGCTCCGGCGAAGTCCAGCCCCGTGCAGAACGCACGCCCGTCACCGCGCAGAATCACGACGCGCACCGAACGGTCGCGAGCCAATCGGTCGGGGACCGTGGCGAGCGCCTCCAGCATCGGCAGATCCAGGCTGTTCATCTTGTCGGCCCGGTTGAGCGTCGCGTAGGCGATGCCATCCCGAACTTCGACGGTGATCCGATCCATTGCCATTGGGGCAGGATAGTGCGGCGCCGGCCGGTACCACGGAACCGCCCGAAGCTGTGGATATTTCGTGAAAATGGCCAAACAGCCCCATGGCCGGATAACCCGCCCTACTGTGCAGCGGCAACCCCAACTGCGAAATTCAGCAAACCTGGCGCGGCCCGGACGCTTCCTCGCGAGACAATTCATTCCGTTTCGCGAAGAGTGTGTCCCAAACCGGAATCGATACGCTACTGTGATCCGCGTGACAGGCGAGGTGCGCGCGACCATGGCGGAACGCCAGCGTGCGAAACGCGCCGAGCTGGTGCGTGAAGAAGTCATCGAAGCGGCATTGGCGGAGTTCGCTGAGCGGGGATATCACCAGACCTCGATCAGTCACATCGCCAAGCGCCTCGGCTCCGGGCACTCGATGTTCTACCGGTACTTCGAGAACAAGCGCGACATCGTCGACCATGCGGTGCGCCAGGTCAACGCCCGGGTCCTCGCCGCGATCGGCGACACGACACCGGGACGGCTGACGTCCATCACCGAATTCCGCGATCACCTGCTGGGGATCGGGATGGCCTACAGCGAGCTGCTGGCCGATGAGCCGCGCCTGATGCAGCTGATCGTGGTGCAGGCCGCCGGTGTCGATCAGCAGATGACCGAGGAGTTCCAGCGCCTCTTCGATGACGGCGTCCGCGTGCTCGCCACGATGCTGCACGACGGCATCAACCAGGGCTACATCCGTGCCGACGTCGACGTACGTGCCACCGCCCAGACGATCTGCGCCATCCCGTTCGGTATCGCGCTGCGATACGGACAGAAGCCGAGCCGCGAAGAGTTGCTCGCGCAGACCCTCGCAAGTAATGAACTGGTGTGCCGCGGCATCGCCACCGAGTGGCCGCAGTCCGGTCAGGAAGCGGCAGCCCGATGACCGACCAGGCACAACCAAGGGGAGTGGCGAAGTGGGGCGCCATCGCCGAGGCCATCGACTGGGTGAAGCGTTATCTGCAGAACCATCCGATCGCGTCGCTGAGCACGGCCGGTGGGCAGATCGTGCTGGGATTGCGGACGCTGGAGTACCTGTTCTTCGACATCGTCAAGGGCCGCTTCCAGGTGCGCGAGTTCCTGGACCAGGCCGCGTTCATGGCCGGAACCGCTTTTACCCCAACGGTTCTGGTGACCATTCCGATCAGCGTCACGCTGTCGATCCAGTTCGCGTTGCTGGCCGGTCAGGTCGGTGCGTCGTCGCTGTCGGGTGCGGCCACGGGTCTGGTGGTCATCCGGCAGGGCGCTCCGCTGGTGGCCTCGCTGCTGCTGGCGACGGCGGTCGGTTCGGCCGTCTGCGCGGACCTCGGATCGCGCACCATGCGTGAGGAGATCTCCGCCATGGAGGTGATGGGCGTGTCGCCGATCCAGCGCCTGGTGGTGCCGCGGCTGGTCGCCCTCGTTCTCATCGGTGTGCTGCTGACCGGCGTCACGAGCTTCGTCGGCTACCTGGCGAGCTACATGTTCAACGTCTACCTGCAGAACGGCACACCGGGCTCGTTCATCGCGACGTTCTCCTCGTTCTCCACCGTCGGTGACCTCGCGCTGGCAATGGTCAAGGCCATCGTCTTCGGTGTCATCGTGGCGGTGATCAGTTGCCACAAGGGGCTGGACACCCGCGGCGGTCCGGCGGGTGTGGCCAACTCGGTGAACGCCGCGGTGGTGGAGTCGGTGCTGCTGATGATGATCGTCAACGTGGTGATGAGCCAGCTGTACGTCATCGTGTTCCCGAAGACGTCGATCTGACATGGCCGCTCCCTCAACATTCACGCCGCAGCTGTTGCGGCCGTTCACCGCGGTCGGCAACGGGCTGCTGAAGGCTGCCGGGCGCACCGGCCACATGATCGAGTTCTTCGGCAAGGTCGTGCTGGCCATCCCGACGATGTGGCTGCGCTACCGCAAGGAACTGCTGCGGCTGTTGTCCGACATCACGTGGGGCAACGGCTCCATCGTGGTGGGCGGCGGCACGCTGAACGTGGCCGGCGTGCTCGGTGTCACGGCTGGTGCGCTGGTCGCCGTCGAGGGCTACAACGCGCTGAACCTGTTGGGACTGGGGCCGGCGACGGGCCTGGTCTCTTCGTTCGCCACCACGCGAGAGCTGGCGCCGGCGATGATCGCGATGGCCTTCATCGCGCAGGCCGGCTGCCGGTTCACCGCGCAACTGGGCGCCATGCGGATCAATGACGAGATCGACGCGCTGGACACCCTCGGCATCAACTCGGTGGCCTACTTGGTGGCGACGCGAGTGGTGGCCTCGGTCATCGCGGTGGTGCCGCTGTTCCTCGCGGCCCTGGCCCTGGCCTACCTGTCGTGCCAGTTGGTCAGCGTCGTGGCCGGTCAGTCCACGGGTACCTATCTGCACTACTTCGGGCTGTTCCTCGAGGGCCGCGACGTGCTGTTCGCGACCGTCAAAGCGGTTGTGTTCGTGTTCATCTCGTCGACCATCCAGTGCTACTACGGCTATTTCGCCTCCGGCGGCCCGGCAGGTGTGGGCGTGGCGGCCGGCCGCGCGATGCGCGGGAGTGTCACGGTCGTGATGATCGTCAACATGCTGCTCACCATGGCGCTGTGGGGCGTCATCAGCGGTGCAAGGTTCGGTGGCTGATGGGCAACTCCTTCGACCACGACCCGCGCGGCTCCACCGACCGCAAGCTGGGCGTCATCGGCCTGTGCTTCGCGGTGATCGCCTCGTTCGCCGCGGTCCTCATGGTGGTGAAATCGCAAGGCAAGCTTGACGACTTCGTCCGGGTGGAGCTCAAGCTCATCAACATCGGTGACGGTCTGCCCGAGCGGTCCGACGTCAAGTTCCGCGGTGTCATCGTCGGCATGGTGTCGGGTGTGACGCCGTCGCAGCACGGTCAGCCGAACGTGGTGCACGTCAACATCCAGCCGCAGTTCGCCGCGCAGATCCCCGACAACGTGACCGCGCGCGTGGTGCCCGCCAACATCTTTGCGGTGTCGGCGGTGCAACTGGTGCAGAACGGCGACGGGGCCCGCCCCATCCGTTCCGGTGATGTCGTGCTCGAAGACCAGACCCTGCCCACGGTGCTGTTCCAGAACGTGCTGGCCAAGCTGCGCCAGCTGCTCAAGGCCGTCGGCCAGTCGCCCGACGCCAACAATGTCGGCGTCTTCGCCGCCATTGCCGAGGCCACCCACGGCCGGGGACAGAAGATCACCGACGCCGGCCATGACGTGAACGAGATCATGCGGCAACTGAATACGGTCGTGAAGTCCGACGACACCGGACCGACGACGTTGTCCGCGCTCAAGGCGGCCGCCGAGAGTCTGCGGACCGTGTCGCCGGAGCTGTTCACCGCGCTGGACAGTTCGGTGCAGCCGATGCGGACGTTCGCCGAGAAGCGCACGCAGCTGACCAATTTCCTGTCGGGTGGCCTGAATACCACTGGCACGCTGGGGGATGCCTTCGAGCACCAGAGTGACCGGATGATCCAGGTCAGCACCGGACTGACACCGGCGATCGGTGTGCTGGCCGACCACGCCGGCGAATTCCACGGCGTCTCGACACGATTGCAGGCGCTGGCCAACAAGATCTACGACGAGGGCGTCAATCAGGACACCGGCCACATCATCTGGAAAGCGGTCATCTCGATGAACCCGTCGCGCCAGTACACCCGGGCGGACTGCCCGCGGTACGGCGCGATGGAGGGGCCGAGCTGCAAGACCGCGCCGGAAACCCCGACCGCGCCCGACCTCAAGCCCGGCCTGGAATCGATGGGTATGGCGACCCCACCGTGGGTGACCGAGAACCGTCCCAACATTGCACCGCCGCGCTTTTCGGTTCCGATCGTGCCGGAATTTCCCGGCCCGCCGGACCCCAACGCGCCACCCGCGCCGCAGGCCGCGCCGGCGCCCGGCCCGGTGGTTGCGCCCGCACCTCCCGGCCCGCCGCTACCCGCCGAAGCCGGCGCACCCGGCCAGGTTCAGCAGCAGTCCGCGCCGCTCTACGGCGGCACCGTCGGGCCCGTCGGTAGCCAGAACGAGAAGGACCAGTTGAGCCAGATCGTCGGTGGCCCAGCCACATCCGCCACTCAGTTGCTGTTGGGCCCGGTGGCCCGGGGGCAGGACGTGCACGTCGCTCCGATCCCGGAGGGACAGCCATGAAATTGAAGCGCAGCACCGTCGTGTTCCTTACGCTGTTCCTGGTCTTCTCCGTGGCCGTCACCTGGATGGTCTTCGCGACCTTGCAGCGCAACGTCGCGGGACCCACCTCGAGCTATTCGGCGATCTTCAGTGATGTGTCGGGCCTGGCAGAAGGTGACGACGTCCGGGTGGCCGGTGTTCGGGTCGGCCGCGTCGACAAGATCGAGCTGACGCCGGACAACCAGGCCAAGGTCACGTTCCAGGTCCGCAGCAACCAGACGCTGTACACCAACACGCTGGCCTCCGTGACCTACCAGAACATCATCGGACAGCGGTACCTGGGTTTGAGTCAGGGTGAGGGCGACAAGCGCAAACTCGCTGTCGGAGCGCAGATTCCGGAGAGCCGGACCAATCCGTCGTTCGACATCTCCTACATGCTCAACGGTTTCGAGCCGTTGTTCACCGAGCTCGACCCGCAGCAGGTGGACAATCTGACCAACGCCATCATCAAGGCGTTCCAGGGCAACGAGGGCTCGATCCTGACCCTGACGACGCAGGCGTCGGTGCTGACGCAGACACTGGCGGGTCCCGATGCCGCGCTGGGGGATTTGATCGCGAACCTGGACCGGCTGATGACGACACTGGCCGCGCAGAGCGCCAATCTGCAGACGATGCTGCACGAAACCTCGGTGTCGATCGCCGCGCTGAACAGCCGGCGCGACGAGCTGGTCTCGTCGGTGGGGTCCATCACCGCCAACGTCACGCGGCTGTCGGCGATCGTCAACGCGATCACGCCGCAAATGCAGCAGTTCATCGACCGGGAGCCGGGTTTCCTGAAGTACAGCGTGACCGACGGCAAGCAGCGCCTGGCGTACGCGGTGGCCAATGTGCCGTTGCTGCTCAAGGGACTTGCCCGTGCGGGCCAGGAGGGCACCTACATCGACGTCTACGTCTGCGACCTCGATTTCGGGCTGTGGCGCGGTCTGCTCAACTGGTTCCGCCGGTTCGTCGTGGCGGCGACGCCGGGCAACGGCAACGAGACCTGGCACACGGCGGTGTGCCGATGAGCAGCCTGTTCGGTGGCCCCCTGCGCCCGAAGAACATCCCGGGCGGGCGCAAGCGAGTCCTGGAGGACTACAACAAATTCTGGCTCGGCGTCATCGGTCTGACGGTCATCGTGGTGATGGTCGCCGCCGTGGTGCTGGTCAGCATCCTGGACATCGGAAAGAAGCAGTACACCGCCGAGTTCGCCCAGGCCGCGGCGATCAAATCCGGCAATGCGGTGACCATCGCGGGCATCAACGTCGGCGAGGTGCAGAACGTCGAGCTGGCCGGTGACCACGTGGTGGTGACGTTCAAAGCCGACAAGAACGTGCGGCTGGGGACAGAAACACGTGCGGCCATCAAACTCACGACCATCTTGGGCTCGCGGTACCTGGAGATCAGCCCCGCCGGTGCGGGCCATCTCGCCGGCAACACCATCAAATTGAGTCATACCGAGGTGCCGTATGACTTGCAGAAGACGCTCGAGGGTGCGACCAGCACGCTGTCGCCGCTCGATGCGGACAAGATCGCCGAGTCGGTGCGGGTGATGAGCGGCAGCCTGCAGGGGGTGCCCGACGCACTACCGGAAGCGCTGACCAATCTGAACTCACTGGCCGGGGTCATCCAGTCCCGCCGCGACCAGATCGGCACGCTGATCACCAACGCCGACACCATCGCGGCGCTGTTGCATCGCCAGAAGGCCGACCTTGGCGCACTTGTGTTGCAGGGCAACCAGATTCTCGGGGAGATCACCACCCGGCGCGCTGCGATGCAACGGCTCTTCGACGGCGTGACACTGCTTGCCGACCGGGCCCACACGCTCTTGGCCAACGAGCCGCAACTCGACGCCTTGATCGCCAACCTGCACGAGTTCGCCAAGCTGCTCGCCGACCACGACGCTCTGGTCCGCAGCATCCTGCAGGTCGCGCCGATCACCGCACGCAACATCGCCAACCTGACCGGTAGCGGTAACGGTGCCGACATCACCCTGCCTGCGGGCATCATGGTCGACTCCTGGATGTGCGCCATCAGCGGCCGGGCCCGGCAGTTCAACATCGTCGAATACTTCAAGGACTGCAAATGAGTAAGCGCGCCTTGATGATCGGGGCGATCGCCGTGATTGTGATCGTCGCACTGGTGACGACCGCGGCCGCCGTGGCGCCGCGCATCTGGCAACGCAACATCACCGTGACGGCGCACTTCCAGGACGCCGTCGGGTTGTATCCCGGCAACGCGGTGTCGGTGCTCGGCATGCAGGTGGGCAAGGTCGACTCGGTGGTGAACAAGGGTGGCTACATCGAGGTCACCATGGACATCGACAAGAAGATCCCGATTCCCAGCGACGTCACGGCCGCCACCGTCTCCGCCTCGATCCTCACCGATCGGCACGTCGAGCTGACTCCGCCCTACCGCGGCGGAAACAAGCTGCGCGACGGCGACCTGATCGCGTTGGGCCACACCAGGACTCCGGTCGAATTCGACAAGACGCTGTCCATGATCGACAAACTGGGTACCGCCCTCAAGGGCAACCCGCAGGGCGGTGGCCCGCTGGGCGATCTGGTGGATCTGGGGTCTCGGATCAGCTCTGAGAACAGCACCCAGATCAAGTCCACGTTGACCAAGTTGTCGGAGGCCCTCAAGGTCGGTCCCGATGGTGGTGCCAAGACCGAGAAGAACCTGCAGGAGATCATTCGCAGTGTCTCGGACCTGACCCAGTCCGCGGCCGAGAACGATGACGCCGTCCGCAAGTTCGGCAACAATGTGCACCAACTGAGCGACATCCTTGCCGACCAGAATCTGGGGTCGGGGCGCACCGGAGCCAAGGCCAACGAGATCCTCGAAGAGGTCAGCGGGTTGCTCGAGCGCCACCGCGACCAGCTCAAGGGCGCGTTCGGCGACCTGGACCCCGTGGTGCGGTCCCTTTCGGACAACAAACGCGAATTGGAAGAGACGCTGGATGTCCTGCCGCTGGCCCTGGACAACGTCTACAACGTCCTGGACCCAGTGGGCGGCAGCATCCGCGGACATCTCTTGACCGACAAGTTGTTGGCGTACAACCAGCTGAACAAGGAACTCTGCAACCTGATGGGCCTGAAGCAATTGGGCTGTGCCACCGGCACGTTGCAGGACTACGGCCCCGACTTCGGCTTGACCTCGATGATGGATCTGATGGCCAACGGTATCAGCCCGTCGGGTCAGGGCGAGCCGCCCAAGCAGGGGGCTGCCGCCACCACGCCGTCGCCTGCGCCCGCCGCACCCGCACCGGGAGGGCCGACGCGATGAGCGTGAAATCCGTTGTGCGCGGCGCGCGCTGGGCCGGGGTTCTCGGCGGTGTCGTGCTGATGACCGGCTGCGCCGCCGGCCTGGACAGTGTGCCGTTGCCGTCCCCGGGCTCCCGGGGCGGGACCTACGAACTCAACGCGGTGTTCACCGACGCGCTGAACCTGCCGTCGAAGGCGAAAGTGCGCCTGTACGGCGCGGACATCGGTGAGGTCACGTCGATCGACGCCGTGGACTTCACCGCGAAGGTGTCCATGCGGATCCGCCAGGATGTGCCGCTGCCGGTGGGCAGTACGGCCGAACTGCGTTCGGCCACACCGCTCGGCGACGTGTTCCTGCAGATTCGCCCGCCGGACGACAAGTCGGACGGCGGTGCGCTGCTGCGGGGCGGTGACACCATCCCGTTGGGGTCGACGGCGGCGGCACCGACGGTCGAGGAACTCCTCAACTCGCTGGCCATGCTCGTCAACGGCGGCGCCATCCGCGCGCTGACCACCGATGTCAACGGCGCCGGCCGAGTGGTCGGCGGGCGCGGCGAGAAGCTGGCCGCGCTCATCTCGGAAACCAACCAGTTCCTGTCGAAGATGTCGGCGCGGACGGCGCAGCTGGACGCGACGTTGCGCAGCACGTCGAACATGGCGGCCGAGGTCGCCCGGCACCAGCAGAGCATCGACACCGCGCTGGCCGCCGGCGCCCCCGCGCTGGCGGTCATCTCCGACAACACCACGCGGATCATGGACGTGGTGGACAACGTCGGCCGGATCACGCGGCAGCTGTCCAAGTTCCCGTCGATGCAGGGCACCGACACCCGCAGTGTCGCGGCCGACGTGAACAAGCTGTCGGCGGTGTTCAACGAGATCGCCATGGACCCGAACATCTCGCTCACCGCGTTCAACCGGCTCATCGGCATCCTGGTCAAGGCCACCACCTCTACCGCGGTGCACGTGGAGGCGGAGATCTCGAGAATCGCGATCGGTGCGCTGCCCGACAAGAACTACGCGGGCGACCCCGGTATCCACGGACCCGACGGCACCGACTGGCACCTGATGATCGGCAGCCTGCGTTACGAGTGGAACATGCTGCTCGGCCGCATCTACGGATCGGACCGAACCCGATGAACGCGCTGAACAGCCTGGTGGCGTTCATCATTCGGATCGTCAAGGCGGTGGCGAGCCGCAAGGTGGTGCTCGCGCTGTTCGGCCTGTTGCTCACCGCGGTGATCGCCTTCGGCTACATCGCGATCGACGGCCTGCGGTTCAACCCGTTCCACCGGACCATCGCCATCCGGATCATGCTGCCCGAATCCGGTGGCCTGCTGGCCAATCAGGATGTCACGTTGCGTGGCATCCCGATCGGCCACGTCGCGGCGGTCAACCTCACCAAGACCGGCGTCGAGGCGGTCGCCTCGGTCGACGCGTCGGCGCACATCCCGACCGACAGCCCGGTGCGGGTCTCCGGCCTGTCGGCGGCTGGGGAGCAGTACCTGGACTTCCGGCCGGAGCACGGCGGTGGCCCGTATCTCACTGATGGCGCGGTCATTTCGGGCAAGCAGGCCAGCATCCCGGTGACCTTGCCGCACATCATCGACCACAGCCGCGGCGCGCTGGCGCAGCTCGACGCCGACAAGCTCGGCAAGATGTTCAACGAGCTGCACGTCACCAAGGACGGCCCGCGCAAGCTGGCCGCGATCCTGGACGGTGCCAGCTTGTTGGCCAACACCGTGGACTCGGTGCTGCCGGAGACCGTGAGCATGATTCGCACCACCCGCGTCGTGTTCAGCACCGTCGCCGACGTCCGCCCGGGCCTGGCGGCCACCACCAACGACCTGACCAAGGTGCTCGACGGCGTGAACAAGATGGACGGCGGTTTCCGCACCCTCGTCGAGCGCGGTGAGCCACAGCTGGCGACGCTGGACAACCTGATCGCGGACAACCGGCAGAACGTGGTGCAGATCCTCGGCAACCTGACCACGACCTCGCAGGTGATCTACCAACGCATTCCGGGCCTGGAGTACATCTGGCGGCCGGATCGGGACCCGTTCATCGACCGCTTCGCGTCCGTCGTCCACGATGGCGGTGTCTGGGCGATCGGTGACATCTACCCGAAGTACCGGTGCGACTACAACCTGCCGCGGCACGCCCCGTCGGACGCGAGTTTCCCCGAGCCGTACAAATACACCTACTGTGAGGATCAGGATCCATCGCTGTTGGTTCGCGGCGCCCGCAACGCGCCGCGGCCGCCGGGTGACGACACTGCCGGTCCGCCGCCGGGATATGACCCCCATGCGGTGACCGACAAGACGCCGCACTACCCGGGCTACACGATCGACACCCCGTACGGCGGTGCGGCGTACCCGTACCCGATGCCGAACTGACGGTCCACGAGACACGCGAGAAGTGATGAGTAAACGAACTGCAAGTACCGACGTATTCGACCAGGTGCACGACACCGAAACCGAAGCGGCCGAAGCGCCGGTCGAGTCCCGTGCCGCCGATGTGACAGAGACGGATGCGGCCGTGGAGAGCGCGGAACCTGCCGCGGCCGAGAAGCGGCGGGTCGGTCTGGCCGCGGTGGTGTGCGCGTTGCTGTTCACGATTCTGGTGGCAGCACTGGGCTTCCTGGGCTGGCGGCAGTACGAGCAGTACCAGGTCAACGCCGCGAGTGACGCGGCACTGCAGGCCGCCAAGGACTACGCCGTGGTGCTGACGACGTTGGACGCCAAGAACATCGATGAGAACTACCGCAAGTCGCTCGATGGTTCCACCGGCGAGTTCAAGGACGCCTACAGCCAGGGCGCCACGCAACTGCGGCAGGTGCTGATCGACAACAAGGCCTCCGGAACGGGCATCGTCGTCGCGGCGGCAGTCAAGTCGGCGACACCCGACAAGGTCGAGGTGCTGCTGTTCGTCGACCAGTCGATCACCAACGCGAACAACCCGAGCCCACGCATCGACCGCAACCGCATCGACATGACCATGGAGAAGGTCGGCGACCGCTGGCTGGCCAGCAGGGTCGAAATCCTGTGACCGACAAGGAGACCGACATCACCGACGTCGACGTGGACGAGGCCCTCGAGGCCGAGTCACCCACGCCGGCGGAGGCCGCCGAGCCCAAGGCCCCGAAGACGTATGCCGTCCGGCGCAGCCTCTGCTGGGCCGTGGCCGTCGTGATCATCGCGCTGTCGGCCGCGGCGGGCACCGCGTGGGCATTGGTATACGCCCAGCATCAGCGTGACGCCGAGGCAGCAGAAGCTCTCACAGCAGCGCGCGCATACGCCGTCACGCTGACCACCACCGACCAGAACACGATCGACAAGAATTTCGCCGATGTCCTGGGTGGGGCGACGGGTGAGTTCAAGGATGCCTACAGCAAGGCCGCGGCGACCATGCGAAAGATGTTGATCGACAACAAGGTCAGCACGACGGGTGTGGTCGAGGACTCTGCGGTCAAGGACGTGCGGGGCGATGACGTCGACGTGCTGCTGTCGGTGAAGCAGGACGTCACCAGTGCCGGGGTCAAAGAGAAGCGGACCGATTACGTCAGCGTGTCGATGACGATGCGCAAGGTGGGAGACAGGTGGCTGGCGGCCGAGGTGCTGCTCGCCGGAGCGGACGGTAAACGTGGCAAGTAGAGTCCGGGCGGCCCTGGCTGCCGTGGGTGCAACGGTGGTCGCCACGACGTGTTTGACTGGCGCGCCCGTCGCCCACGCGGCCATCGATAGTTTCTGCTCGCAACTCGGCGCGGTCTGGGACGGCGGTGCCTGCACCGCCGTCGTCAAATCTCAGCGAGAAGCCGAAATGCTGCTGTCCCTGCGGGTTCCGGCCGAACTGATCGACAACCCGACCGCCGGGCCGGTATTGCGTGACTACTACACGCGGCTGTTCAACGGCTGGCGTGCCACCGGCAACACCACGCCGCGGGACAGCAGTGCGCGTGCCGACTACGAGATCATTCCCGGGCCCGGGGGCCTGCAGTCGGTGGTCGTCCACGAGACGTTCGAGCCTTTCGGCATCCAGTCCAACAACGCCTACCGGTCCTTCCTCTTCGACATGAATGCCGGCCGCCGGCTGTACCTGCCCGATTTGTTCCGGGCGGGAGTCAATGCCAATCAGGCGGTTTCGGCTGCCGCCGCACCGATCCTGCCGCCGGTGCTCGACGCCGCCGCGCCGCCGCACGCACCGGGCACCTATCCGTTCACCGTGGAGGAGTTCCAGCCCGACGGCGACGGTCCGGGTTACTCGGGCAACTACCGGGCGTTCGCGCTGACCGGTGATTCACTGCGTCTCTACATGCCGGACCAGCCGATGTCCCGTGAAAGCCCAAGTCCACGAGATCGTTTCAGCTGGTCGATGGACGGTGGGACCGTCGTCGCCAATGTGCCGCTGGCGTCGTTGGCGGGTCAGCTCAAGCCGCAGTACGGCGGCTGAGCTCGGGTCAGTCCCGGTCACCGTCCCGCGCTGTAGCCGGCGGGTAGGTCTGGAAGACGAACACCTGACCACCCACTCGAATGGTGTCGCCGTCGTGGAGTTCAGCCGTGGCGCGGATGCGCTCGCCGTTGACATGGACGCCGTTGGCAGACCCGAGGTCGGTGATGATGTGGGTGGAGCCGGTGTTGTTGATGACGGCGTGGTGCCGGCTGACCTTGTCGTCGGCCACGACAAGGTCGTTGTCGGGGTTGCGTCCGATGCGGGTGGCCGCCCCCTTGAGTCGATGAAGGTGATCGTGCACGTCGCGCAGGGCCGCGGTGACAGGGTCGATCAGGGTCGTCACATCGGGTTCGAAGGCGATGATCGTCTGGGCCGCAGCCTGGGCATTGCGCTGTACGTCGAGCGGTTCCTGGCGCAGGATTTGTTCGTACAGGGTGCGCAGTGCCGGCGCGGGGTCGATGCCGAGGTCATCGGACAACGTTGTCTTGAGCCGGTGATAGGTATCGAGTGCGTCGGATTGGCGGTCGGTGAGGTAGTACGCCGTGATCAGTTGCGCCCAGAGCGGTTCGCGGTAGGGATGTTCGCCGACCAGGGTTTCGAGCTCACGAACGACGGTATGGGCTCGGCCACAAGCGATCTCGGCGTGGGCGCGTGCGGTCTGCGCAACGATTTTGTCCTCGGCTAACGCGTTGCGCAGCGCCTCCGTGAAGGCGAAGTCGCGCAGGTCGTCGAGGACGGGGCCGCGCCACTGGCGCAGCGCAGCGGTGAGGTGAGCACTGGCCGCCTCGAAGCGTCCGGCGGCCACGGCGTCGATCCCGGCTTGCTGTTCGGTGGCAAACCGGGCCAGATCGCTTTGTTCTGGGGTGATTTCGAGTCGGTAGCCATGGGGTGCGGTGGACACCACGGCATGGGCATCGACGCCCGCCTCGGTGAGGATGCGGCGCAGATTCGACACGTACGCACTCACGGAGATGCGAGCGGCGGCCGGCGGTTCGTCTTCCCAGATTGCGGTGATCAAGTCAGTGGCACTGACGGCGCGGTTGGCGTTCGCCACCAACATGGCAAGTACCGCGCGCTGTTTCGGCGTCCCGACCTGAATCGGCCTCGACGCGATGGTCACCTCCAGCGGACCCAGCACCCCGAATTGGATGTCGTGTTCGGCGCCACCGCGTTGAGGTGCGGGCGTCGCCGGTGTCTGGCCACCCATCAATAGCTCCCCGCTTGGCCGAACCTACCCAATTGCACGGGTAGAGGGTTGCACACCAAGCCCGATCAGGACGGCCGAATCATCCGGGCTAGAGGTGGCGCGCGATGAGGTCCTTCATGACTTCGTTGGCACCGGCATAAATCCGCGAGATCCGACTGTCGACGAACAGGCGGGAGATGGGGTATTCCTCCATGTACCCGTAACCGCCATGTAGTTGCAGGCAGCGATCGACGACTTGTGTCTGTTGTTCGGAGCACCAGAGTTTGACCTGCGCGGCGCGTTTGACGTCGAGGTCGCCGCGGACGTGACGTTGAATCGCGTCGTCGACGAACGTGCGCATGACGTCGATCACGGTGGCGATCTCCGCCAGTTCGAAACGGGTGTTCTGCAGGGCGAAGAGGGGTTTCCCGAACACGTGGCGCTCCTTGACGTACGCCAACGTGTGGTCGTATGCGGCTTCGACCGCGCCCAAGGCGGCGACGCCCACGATCAGGCGCTCCTGCGGCAACTGCTGCATCAGCTGGACGAAGCCGCGACCTTCGACGCCACCGAGCAGGTTCTCCGCGGGGACACGAAGTTCATCGAAGAACAGTTCGGTGGTGTCCTGCCCTTTCTGTCCGATCTTCTTCAGCTTGCGGCCGCGCTGGAATCCCGCAGTATCGTCGCGAACTTCGGCGGCGAACAGCGACAACCCGGCCGCACCCTGCTGCGGATCGGTCTTGGCCGCGATGATGATGAGGTCGCACGTCGCGCCGTTCGAGATGAACGTCTTGGCGCCGGAAATCACGTACTCGTCTCCCACGCGAACGGCTCGCGTCGAAATGGCCTGCAGATCTGATCCGGTACCGGGTTCGGTCATGGCGATCGCGCCGATCCATTCACCGGCAGCGAGTTTGGGCAGCCAGCGCAGCTTCTGCGCGGAGGTGGCATAGGCGTTCAGGTAGTGCGGGACGATGCCCGTGTGGACACCCAACTGCATGGACAGATCGCCGGCGTAGGCCTGCTCCCGGAACAGCACCGCCTCGTGCGCGAAAGTTGCGCCACCACCGCTGAATTCCTCCGGGATCGACATCAATAGCAACCCCAGGTCGCCGGCACGGCGATACAACGCGCGGTCGGGCTCGCCGACGGCGGCGAATTCCTCGTGACGCGGAACGACTTCCTTGGCGAAGAAGTCGCGGGCCAAACCGGACAGGTCGGCAAGTTCGGTCGTCGATGCGGGGGTCACTGTCTTGTTCCTCTCCTTCAACGCGCGTACAGCGCGTCGATCTGTGCGGCATATTTTTCGGCGATGGGTGCGCGGCGCAGCTTGAGCGTCGGCGTCAGCTCATCCCCGCCGGGAATCCAGTACTGCGGCAGGACTTTCCAGCTCCGAATCTGCTCCACCCGGGATAGCCGGGTATTCGCCGACGCCACCGCATCGGACACCGCCTGCTGTGTCGCCTCGTGGTCGACCATCTCGTCGACGGTGGCGCCGGCGAATCCATGTCGGGAGGCGAAGTCAGCGGCCGCATCGGGGTCGAGCGTGATCAGCGCGGCGATGTGCGGACGGTTGTCACCAATGGCGGCGACAGCGCCGATCAGCGGGCTGGCTGCTTTCAGTGCTCCCTCGATGTTGCTGGGGGACATGTTCTTTCCGCCGGAGTTGATGATCAACTCCTTCTTGCGGTCGACGATACGCAGATACCCGTCGGCGTCGACCGAGCCGATGTCGCCTGTGTGGATCCAGCCGTCGACATCGAGGATTTCCGCGGTGCGACCGGGATCGCGGTGGTATCCGCGCATCACCCCACATCCGCGGACCAGAATCTCGCCATCGGTGGCCAGTTTGATTTGTGTGCCGGGGATTGGTTTACCCACCGTGCCGAGCTTGAGCCGGTCTCTGGGATTGACGGTCGTTACCGCGGAGGTCTCCGACATGCCCCATGCCTCCAACACGGGAATACCGATCGCAAGCATGAACTCGAGTACGGAGACATCGATGGGGGCAGCGCCCGACACGGCCGCGCTCAGTTGGTCCATTCCGAGGCGCGCGCGAATCTTGGACAACACCAACACGTCCGCCGCGACGGCGGCTGCTTCGTCGAGCAGTCCCAGCCGGCCTCCCACCAGGGTGGCTCCCGCCTTCTTCTTGCCGGCTGCCAGGGCCCACCGCGCGAGCGCGCCTGCCGGTCCGGTCTGCTCCGCGATGAGTGCCTCGACGCGAGCCCGAATCTTGTACCAGAGCATCGGTACCGCGACGAAGAACGTCGGGTGCACGCGGCCCAGTACGTCGATCAGCATCTTCGGGTCATCGACATCGGTGACCGTGATGCCGAAGTACATCGGCGCGTACTGGCCGATCCAACGGTTGATCAGGTGTGCATCCGGCAGATAGGACAGCACTCGACCCCGGCTGAGATTGCCCACCACACTGGGGATCACCTCGAGTTGGTACAGCAAGTTGCCGTGCGTCAGCTCTACGCCTTTGGGGTGCCCTGTGGTCCCGCTGGTGTAGATGAGGGTCAGGATGTCGTCGCGCTGAACGGCTTTCCACACGGCGTCGAAGTCGAAATCCTCCGCACCACCATCTGCTACCTCATCGAGGGTGAGCACACCGTGGTTCGGTTCGTCGAGCGAGATGACGTGGCGCACATCGGTTCCTGACGAGGCAGCGAGCACCTTCTCCAGATATTGCGCCTCGCTGACCACGACTGCCGGCTGGGCGTTGTCGAACAGGTACGTGATCTGCGCCGCGGCGCTGGTGTTGTACACCGAAAAGCCGACCGCACCGAGATGCATCACCGCCGCGTCGACAACGTGGAACTCGGGACGATTGGTGAGCATCATCGCCACCACATCGCCGCGCCGCACGCCCAGCGCGGCCAGACCGGCGGCCACTCTTCGAACTTGGTCGCCGTACTGCGACCAGGTCAATGCCACTGTGCCGTCGGCGCGGCAAATCGCCGCGGTGTCACCGAGTTCGGCAACGCGCCGCTGGAAGTGCGCGCACAGACTTTCGCTCATCACAACCCTTCTCGCAGCAGTGCCGTGCGGGGTCCGGACCGGGGGTGCGGCCGCAACGGCTCAGGCTGAAACAGTAGAACATATTGCGTATGATTGTTTCAATCGTGGGCGATGGAGAGGTCTCACGCACGTCGTCCGGTGCCCGCTGTGTTCAGTGAAATACCTTGCCCGACAGAAGGAGAGCCGTGATGTTGGCAACTCGACGTCAACCGAACGGCACGTGCTGCCAGGCGAGTCCGACTGCCACCGACAGTCCGAGCACCACCGGCCGTGACCGAACGACGATCACCAACCGTGGTGATCACGCCCGTACGGCGATCTTGACAGCGCTACGCGAATTGCTGGATCGAAACCCGATTACGGACGTTTCGGTACAGGCGATCACTCGGCAGGCCGGTGTCACGCGAACCGCGTTCTATTTCTATTTCGAATCCAAATACTCCGCCCTGGCGGAACTGCTGCACGGACGCACCACTGCCGCGATGCTCGATAAGTCGTTTGCGTTGCGGACACCGGGGGAGTCCACTCCGGCATTGGTCGCACGGGTCATCGCCGGTATCCGTGCCGCCCTGGCTGCCGACGACCCGGTGTGGGCCTCGTGTCGCGCATCGTCAGGCTACGAACCGGAGATCGCCGAGATCGTCGCCGCCGTGGAGGACGCGATTACTCGCCGCATCGTGGAGATTGTGTCGGCCGAGGTACATCAAGGCGCCCAACCGATCTCGACCGACCTCCCTGCTCTGGTGCGTGTCCTGACCACCGCGACGGTCGCCGGCAGTGCACCCGCGGGTGTCGGTGCGCAATCCGCCCACCTCGATCGCACTATCGACGCGGTGTCAGCCCTATGGCGGAACGCATTGTGGCCCAGGTAGTTCGAGAATTTGTGCCTTACCAGGAACTGTCGCACGTCGTTGTCGTCCACAGCTCGCGTCCCAGGTCGGACAGGCGCAGACTGAGCCGTTCCACCCGAGTGGACTGCCGCGCCGCCTGCGCATCGGCGATGGCGCGCCTGACGCTTGGTTCGGCCATGAGCACCTCGTAGCCGGGCTCGGATCCGTCTGCGTGGGGTCCGATTTCAACCAGACCGAGCCGCAACAGGTTCGCGACGTAGATCGGCACCATGGTCGGCAGCGTCACGCCCGCGGTGCGGCCGATCAGCGAGGTGTTGGTCACGACGGCTCGAGGCAAGGACCACCGCCGAGACTGCGCATAGACGTTGACCAGGGGAGAGGTGGTGCCGTCCGAAAGTGCACGGAGAATCCTCGCCTCGTCGGCAACAAGCTGGTCGACGATACGGTCGTAGAGCTCCAGCCGCGTCTCGCCCGTGCTCTGGTCCAGTGAGCGGTCCAACAACTCGGCCATTCTGGTGCGCAACGATTCCTTCGACTGCGACGAATCATTCTGTGTCGCAATGTCGGCATCGGCCGGCCGCGGTGGCCCGTGCGGCGGCCCGCCGGCCTGCTCGCGCGACGGCACCTCCGGCACGGGGATATCGGCTCGCCCCGCCACGGATAGCCGGCGCCGGGCGAATGTCGTGGCGGTCGCGATCAGGCCGTGCACGTCGGAGGTGGTGACCATCGTGTGATCTCTTTTCTGGAGGGCGGTTCTTTCGACTGATGCGGGTTGGTGATCTGGCTTCCGCTGCGAGGCAGCGTCTTAGCGCTCCAGTTGCCGGATGATGGCGGCCACCGTCTGGTTGGCCGCGAGTTGCTGGTCGAGGAGCACGTTGATGACACCACGAAGCCAGGCATAGGGGATCCATGCGCGCGGCATGGTGCTGCTGGCTCGGCGCCGGCCGACTGCGTCGACAATGCTCGCGGCAGCGTGACCGGCGTCGATGCGCTTGTTCAATGGCCAGGGCAACAGTTCGCCGATGCGTTGGCCCATCGGATCGTCATCGAGTGTGGTGCGGGCCAGCGCCGTGTCGACGATTCCGAAGTAGGAGATTCCGACCGTCACCTGGTGGGTGGCGAGCTCGATCCGCAACGCTCGCCCGAGCTGTTCGACACCGGCTTTGCTGATCATGTACGCCGCACCGCCCATGCCCGGTGCGAACGCAGCGCAGGACCCGATGAGCTGAATGTGTCCGCTACTGGAGATGATGTGCTCGGTGGTCGCGCGCACGGTGTGCACCGCGCCGAGCAGATTGATGTCGATAACCCGTTGGAACGCATCGGGTTCGATGGTGCGCAGGGTTGCCGGCGGCGGTGTGACGCCCGCGTTGGCGACCACTACATCGATGCGTCCCCAGGTGTCCACTGCCTGCTCGGCCGCGGCGGCCAACGCGGCGGCATCGCGCACATCGGCGACGATGCCGATGGTGTCCATCCCCAGCTGCTCCTTTGCTTTCCCGAGCTTCTCTTCGTCGACGTCGACGAGGACCACTCGGGATCCGGCCGCCACGAAACGGGAGGCCGCTTCGAACCCGATGCCCTGTGCCGCGCCGGTGATGAAAACCACTGCACCGGAAAGGGGCATCGCTGCACGTGCGGTCATCGTCCGACCACCAACTCGGCGCGGTCGGATTCGGGCGGCACGGCCGCGTAACGGATATCGAACTCCGCGAGGCGAATTCGGCGCATCTGGCGTCGGAATGTGAAGACGAAGCCAGGCCAGAAGGTGAAGTTGCGGCCAGACGGACTCAAGTAGTAGCTGTGACAACCACCGGAGTTCCACACCGAGTGCGCAAGACGCCGGTCGACGTGCGCGACAAAATTGTCGAGGGTTTCGTTCGAGACCTCGATACTGCGGATCTGACGGCGCTGCATCTGCGCGATGGCGTCGAGTACGAAGTCGAGCTGTGCCTCGATCGTCACGATCTGCGACGTGTACACCACCGAGTTCGGGCCGAGGATCATGAACAGATTCGGAAAGCCCGGAATGACGGTGCCCAAGTGCGCCTTCATCTCTCCGCCGGCCCACACCTCCGCGAGGCTGCGGCCATCTCGGCCGTGGATGCGGGTGAATCCGTCGTTATGGGCCAGTTTGAACCCGGTTCCGAAAACAATGGCGTCGAGGCGATGGTGGTGCCCGTCGGCGGTTTCGATCCCGTCTCTGGTGACCCGCCGGATCGCGGCGGTTTCCACGACGGTGTTGTCCGCGGCCAGCGCGGGGTAATAGGTGTTGGAGAACGTCGGTCGTTTGCATCCGAACGCATACCTCGGTGTCAGCTTTTCCCGCAGGTTCTCGTCGCGGACCTGCCTGCGGAGATGCCACGTGCCGACGGCCGCCATCGGCTGGAGCAGCGCCGGGAGATGGACCAGGCCGGGCACCATCGCTTCCTGGACGAGGCTGACCGCCGAACGGGCTGCGCGCTGGACGAGCGGGGCCGTGCGGAACACCGAACGCACCGCGGGCCCGACCGGGCGGTCCGGATGGGGCAAGATCCACGTCGGAGTTCGTTGAAACACAACCAGTTCGGCGGCGTCAGGCTGAATCCGGGGGATGAACTGCACGGCCGAAGCGCCGGTGCCGATGACACCGACCGCCTTTCCGCGCAGGTCGACGTCATGACGCCAGCCCGCCGAGTGAAAGGCCGGACCCGAGAAGTCTTCGAGGCCCGGAAGATTCGGAATCGAGGGCTCACTGAATGGTCCGGTGGCGAGGACCACGACGGTGGCGGTGAAATGTTGGCCACCTGCGATGATCTGCCACACCTGGGCCAGGTCGTCCCATGAGGCGTCGGTGACGTCGTGCCCCAGCCGAATGTGCGACCGGATGCCGCTGTCATCGACACATCTTTCGATGTAGGCCTTCAGTTCTCGCTGGAGCGGATACAGGCGCGTCCAATCCGGGTTCGGGGCAAACGAGTACGAGTACAGCACCGACGGGATGTCGCACTGCGCTCCCGGATAGGTGTTCGCCTGCCATGTTCCGCCGATGTCGCTGGCTCGTTCGAATACGAGAAAGTCGTCGTCGCCGGAATCCTTGAGTCGCATCGCCGCGCCGATCCCGCCGAAGCCGGCACCGATGATCGCGGTATGGACATGTGTGGGAGTGGGTTTGGTCATGGGTGTGTCCTTGCTGAGTGCCGGTGGCTGGTTAGAGCGCGACGGAGATCGAGTCACCCTGGGCGCGGGAAACGCAGATCATCATCGAGTCGCCGTGCTGGTCGGGCGTTAGCACCCGATCTCGGTGCTCGACAACGCCATCCACCAGTCGCACGCGGCAAGCGCCACAGAAACCCTGCTGGCACGAATACTGCACGTCCGGTTTGACCCGGCGGATCGCAGCGAGGACCGACTCGTCGGCGGCCACGTCGACAGTGAGCCCAGATTCGGTGAGCTGCACGGTGAACGCTCTGCCGTCGACGATCGGTGCGGCGGTGAAACGTTCGCTGTGGAATTCTGCGGTACGGCCCGGCGCGGTCGCGGCGGCGACATCGCGAGCCCGTTCGATCATGGCGGGAGGGCCACACACATAGAACGCCGCGCGGGATGAAGCGGCCGTACACAATTCGGCCAGATCCGGTGTGCCGTAATGGTCGTCGGGCCGGATGAGCACCCGGTCGTGCCCGAGCTCGGTGAGCTCGTCGATGAAGGGCATCGATGCGCGCGAACGCCCGGTGTACACCAGGCGCCAGGGGACCGGGCCGGATGCCGCCGCACGCACCATCGGCAGGATCGGCGTGATGCCGATCCCGCCGGCGATGAACACGTACTCGTCAGCGGGGGCCAGGCTGAACGCGTTGCGGGGACCCCGGATGCGCAGCGTGTCGCCGACCCGGACGCGGTGCAGCTCGGCCGAACCCGAGCCGTCGGGGATCCGCCGCACGGCGATTCGATAGTGGAGGGGGTCGAATTGGTCACCGACCAGCGAGTAGTGCCGTTGCCGGCCGGCCGGGGTGAACACGTCGATGTGCGCGCCCGGCGTCCAGCGCGGGAGCGGTGAACGGTCGGCCCGGCTCAAGGTCAGGCTGACGACGTCGTCGGCTACGCGTTCCGCCGCAACAACTTCGAGCCGCGCGTCGTATCCGGCCCGGCGTACCGGACGGCCCGGTGACAAGCGGTCCGCGATCCGGCTCTCGGTGAACAACCGCGAATAGCCGCGGGCCAACTGCGCCATGGCCCTGAGCGCTGGCGTCGGTTCATCGACAGATGTCGGCTGATCGAGTAGCTCGTTCATGCGTGTGCCGCCTGCGCCGCGGGCGATACCGCCAGGTACTGCACTGCCTTGCTGATGTCGCCCATCGTCGACGGGTGAAAACCCGGTCGTAGGTAGTAGTACATCTGCGAGAACAGGAAGGACACCCCCGGCACCAATCCATGATGGGCGGCGCGGATGTACTCGAGGGGCCACGGACGGCGACGCTGCACCGTCGCGTCGTTGCGGTACAGATGCGATGCCGTCGAAAACCAGAGCAGCGCAAGGCCCGAACATGCGATGAGGGCCGTGCGCGCACGGCGGGCATAGCCACCGTCGACGTACTGGTAGGCATCGAACGCGACATTGCGATGTTCGAGTTCTTCAGCGCCGTGCCATCGCAGCAAGTCGAGCATCGTCGGGTCGATGCCGGCGCGATCGAAGGCCTCGTTGTCCAACAGCCATTCGCCGATGACGGCGGTGAAATGCTCTGCCGCCGCGTAGACCCCGAGGCGCTCGCTCAGCCACGCCTTGCGCGCGGGGCCGGTGATCCCGTGGTCACCGAAAATCTTCTCTACCGCGAACTCGATGCGACGCAGGACCACACCGACGTCGACACCGTGTGCGCGCAGGTAGTTGCGGAAGCCCTCGTGCGACGCCGCGTGCGTCGCTTCCTGTCCGACGAATCCGATGACTTCCTCTTTGAGGCGCTCGTCGTCGATGTATGGCAGGGCCTGACTGAAGACGTCGGCCATGGCCCGCTCGCCTTCAGGCAGAACCAGGTGCATCACGTTCCAGAAATGAGTGGCATAGGCCTCGCCCGGGATGTACTCCAACGGGACGCCGGACCAATCGAAGTGGACGCGGCGGGCGTTGATCGCCAGTGCCTCGTCGTTGTACTCGCGCACCACTCGTCCCGGTTTTCTGCTCGCCATCACACGCCTTCCTCGGCTCTGAGTCCTTCGTGCTACAGTGAAACATACTACATACAATTGTTTCAATGTTGCAGCGTCGACTATGGTCAGGTGCGTGCACACCGATCTTTTCGCGCTCGACACGGCCCGTGATGAGGGTGTCGAAGAGATCCTCGATGCCGCGTTGGACGTCTTCGCCAAGATCGGGATCCGGCGGGCGACCGTCGATGAAATCGCTCAACGCGCGGGGCTCGGCCGTGTCACGATCTACCGACGGGTCGGCGGGAAGAACGAGATCGTCTCGGCGGTGCTCATCCGCGAATCCCAGAAGCTGTTCGAAGCGGTGCGCGCCGCGGCGGCGCGTGCGGACAATTTCGCGGATCGCGTGGTCCACAGTTTTGCCACGACGATCGAGACGGTGCGCACGAACGCGGTCTGGAACCGGCTTCTGGACATCGAGCCCGACACCGTGCTGCCTCGACTGACCCTCGAAGCCTCACCGCTGCTGGCCGGGGCCGTCGCGGCGACCGCCGAAGTGCTCCGTGGCCCTGACGTGGCGGCAGTCCCGGAACCCGAACTGCTCGCACGAGCCGAAATCCTCGTCCGCATCACCCATTCGATCCTGCTCACGCCTGCGGTGCTGGCGCCATTGGAGACCTATGAACAGGTCGAACAATTCGCGCGGCAAAACCTCCTGCCGATCGCGTCAACGCCGAAACCGTAGTGCCGCAACGCGGGCGTCAACCCGACGTCGTGCACGCTTGCGCCACCGCCCGCGCGTGGGGCGTGAGAAACGCCAGCAACGTATCGGTGTCCGCGACGCGGTGCGAGGGCGCCGAGGCTGCCAAGACGGCGACGAGACTGTCGTCGGCGCTGCGGATCGGGAGAGCCAGGCAGCCATGTCCGGGCACCAGAATCCCGCGCTGGGTCGAAAATGCGGGGCGTTCACCGCGGGCGTCTGCGGCGACGATCCGTCCGATGGCCGAGCATTCCGGTTCAGCGATGACCCGGGCCGGATCCGACAGTGGAAAATCCGGGTCGATGTCGAACAGCTCCAACGCCGGCCGCCCCGTGGACCGGTGCAGGACCAGATGAATGCCGAATCGTGCTTCGGCTCGCACGGCGTCGACTGCTTCGCGTAACCGGTCCGCCGGAGTGGAGGGGATGCCGACCAATCGGTCGATCCGCCGGCCGAGGGCGAACCCGCCCAAATCCGGGGTGCGCACCAGGTATTCGCTGTCCACCAGGACAGCGAGCAATCGGTATGCCGAGGACCGTGACATCCGCAGCCGGTGAGTGATCTCCAGTGCCGTGATCCCGGGCCCCGCAGCCGCCACCTCCTCGATGATGGACAGCGCGGCGAGCGCCGAACGCGACCCGGCGTCGGGGCGCAGTGCTCGGGTCATGATGTGCCCCGCAGATAACCTCGCCACACCGACGACCGGACGGTCCCGGCGTGTGCGCCCATCGACGCGAACGCGTCCGGGCGCCTCGCACGCACGCGCAGACCGATGGCGGTCCACGCCCCCATCCAGACTGCGGACGTCACCGCTCCGGCCCAGAGCGGGCCGGTCACGGTCAGGCCCCAGAACCCCGCCAGGACCGCGGTCAGTACCAGTGCGCAAGCCGGCCCGACGACCCAGGCCACTCGGCTCGGCTCGCCGAGGCGCCGCAGCATCGCGGGCATCGCACCGGCCAGCGCGGCATACGCCAGCAGGAAACCACATACGGCACCGGCCACGAGTGAGCCGCACACGGCTTCCGCATCGGCGCCGAATGCACTGACGGCGAAAGGCACACCGAAGACGGTCGCGGTGCACAGCCAGATTCCCACCGTCGGCGCCTTGCTGCGCAGATCGGTATGTCCCAGTGCTGCCGGCAAGACGCCTTCGCGCGCCAGCGACAAGAGAACCCGGGCCGCCGCCGTCGTGGAGGCCAACGCGCAGGCGAAGAACGACAATGCCGCCGCCAGGTACATGGCGGGAACCAACGCGCGACCACCCGGATCGGCGTTCAGTGCCTGGAACCACGAGTTGGGCGTTGTGCCGCTGAGTGTTTCGGCTTGGGCCAGGGTCGCGAGCAACACGACCGCACCACCGACCAGCAGCGAACCGCGGACTGCCGCCGGCACCGTGCGCAGCGGGTTCCGCGTCTCGACCGCCAGCACGGTCGCGCTCTCGAAACCGACGAACGCGGTCATCGCGACCGCGACACCGGAGGCAAGGCGGCCGAGGTCGGGGGTGTGCGCGAGCACGGCGTCATGCAGTCGGCGTTCGTCACCGTGGCAGAGCAGCCACACCGCGACCGCAACCACGAGCAGGACCGCCACGGTCTCGGTCACCAACGAGACCCGGGCCGAGATCCGGATGCCGCGAACCAGCACCACCCCGCTGAGTGCCGCGAACCCCAGGGCCGCAACGGCGACCATCCAGCCGTGCGCCGTCATCCCGACCGCGGACACCAACCGGAGCCAGAATGCCGACGTCTCGGTGACCGCGAACATCCCGATACCGAGGTAGCCGAGCAGCAGCGCACCGGCCGTGACGAAGCCGGACAGGGGCCCCACCCCGACTGCTGCGCACGTATAGAGCGAGCCGGCGGCAGGTACTCGCCGCGCGAATCCCCGGACCAGCCACGACACGACGAGTGCGAGCGCAAACGCGATCGCCATGCTCAGCACCACCGGACCGCCCTGCGCGGCAACGAGCAGGGGTATCGCCGCCGCGGCGCCGCACGGTGCCATGGCCGAAACGGACTGTGCCGCAACATCGGCAGCGCCCAGCGCACCGCGATCCAAGCCGCCCAGGCGCGTGCGTGGGCCCAGGCCGTGCAACGGCACCTGATTGTCCGTGAGCATCGCCGAGTATAGAAATCCCGCTGTTTCTGCCATGTTTCACCGCCGTGTCGCCCGCGTATCCCGCACTGGGACAACGCTTCCCACGCGAAGAGCCGACGCCGCAACGCGACTGACACCGGCACGCAAATGCCTGGCAGCACGCTCGTCGGCATCCCGATCCCTTCGATACCAACGGAGGTCACGCCATGACTGTGGGCTTCACCGCAACTGCCGCCGCCGAATCGCCCAGATCACACCTGAACACCGATACGCCGGCAGGACTCGACGATGACATCGCCGCATCGCTCTGCCGGGCGAGCACTCGCCGGCGTTTCGATCCGTTCGTCGACATTGACTGGGAGGCACCCGAAAACGCGCTGGATCCGAACGACGTGCGTTGGCAGCTCGACTCCGACATCGCTCCACTCGCCGCCACCGATTGGTACGCGCAGCAATCCATCGAGCGGCGAGCCGCGATGGGCCGCTGGCTCGCCGCAAACATCCTCAAGGTGACACTGCAATTCGAGATGATGTTGATCCGCGGCGTGATCCACCACGCCGGCACGTTGCCCAACGGCTCGGTGGTGTTCCAGTATCTGCTCCACGAGCTGACGGACGAATGCCACCACATCCAGATGTTCCAGGAGTTCGTCAACCGCACGGGCGCCGACGTTCCCGGTATGCGCCGCGGGTCCCGGTTCTTCGGACCCATTCTCGGCTTCCTCGGCGGCTACGCCAACATCTTCCTTTTCATCGGGGTGCTGTGCGGGGAGCAGCCGCTGCACTTCCAGCAGACGCTGCAGCATCGGGGCTCGACGGCCGTGCCGCCGCTGCTGAACAAGGTCACGTCGATCCACCTCGCCGAGGAAGCCAGGCACATCTCGTTCGCCAACCACTATCTGGCACAACGGATCGCGACAGTCGGACGGCTGCGGCGGCTGTGCTACGCCTTGGCATTTCCGATCTATCTGCGCTGGCTGATCGGCGAGATGATCACACCGCCACGGTCGTTCGCCCGTCAGTTCGGGATTCCGCGGCGCGTTTTCAAGGCCGCCTACTGGCGCAGCGCCCGATCCCGGCAGCTGTTGGCCGAGTCGGCCGCCGACGTCCGGCGTGCTGCCGAAGACCTCGGTTTGCGTACGGTCTGGACCCGCTGGCTGTGGCGGTTGTCGGGTATCGATGGCCGGCTTCCCCGGTACCGCGGTGAGCCTGATCGCAGTCAGCCGTGCACCCATGACCGTGCCGGCGTGGCAGTGGTGTGGGGTCGAATCGTGGCCGCGGTGATTGCGGCCGGTATTGCGATGGCGGCGACGCCGGTCGGGCTGCGGATCATCGCGGTGGCGGCGGCGGGAACGGCCGTGTGGGCGTCGTACCACCTGCTGCGGACCCGGCTCGGTGGTGTCGTCGGCAACCAGCCTTTCGAATGGCCGCGGATCGCTGTCTGGATCATGGTGTGCAGCATCATGATTCCCGCGGGCGGGCTGATCGGTCTCGCGTTGGTAGTACTCAGCATCCTGGCGCTTGCCGAGTTCATGCCGGGCTTGTGAAACCCTTGCCGGCAAGTAGACCGATCGGTATATTCAGCGTATCGGGCCAATGCCATGGCCGGCAAGGAGGAAGCTTCGTGGGAACAGCGCATACCCGCGCCGAACAACGACAGTTCCGGGTGTTCCGCGCGGTCGGGCGTTACCTGCTCAATCCGACGGTGCGGGGTCTGGCTCGACTCGGCGCCGTCCGCCCAACGCAGGTAAGCGAATTGGAAACCCTCGGCCGCAAGACCGGGCAGCTGCGACGGGTCCCGGTTTCGCCGATCTTCGACGAAACCGGGGCATGGGTCATCTGTGGGCACGGCACGTTGTCGGGCTGGGGTGCCAACATCGAAGCCAATCCGAATGTCCGCATCCAGCAAGGAGATCGCTGGCGTTCCGGCATCGCGACCTTCGTGCCGGACGACGATGTGCATGCCCGCGCGCGGCGGTCCGGTGCGGCCGGGCCGAAGATCGCGTCCTACGGAACCGCGCCGGTGTCCGTGCGCATCGAATTCACCGACTAGACCGTTCCCGGTGCCGGGCAGGAGCCCGGAACTCAGACCATCGGATCAGAAGGATCGAAACGCGCCCCGACGGCGCGACCGTTGCCGAATCAGCGCAGGTCTGGGCCGATTCAGGCGATGACGTAACCGTGGCGCTCACGCCGCGGTCACGCCGTCGGCGCACGGGTCCCCGTCTGTACCGGTGTTACGTTGCGGGCCGTCACGCAGGTCTGCAAGGGAAGATGGATGGTATCGGCACCCGCACGCGGTTCTGGCGCGCTCAGCTCGAGCGGCGTGCCCACAACAGTTCGACCGAGCAGTACGGCCGGAGCGCCGCGGCGCCGACGCGGTAGCGGTGAGCTCAACCGGGTGGCGCTGTTGACCGCCCTGCCAATCCTGAGTCTCGTCGTTGTCATCGTCGGCTGGGACGCCGCGGTGCGCTTCGAACTCTTCTCCGCCCGGCTCCTGCCCGCGCCCACACAGGTTGTGCACGCCGCGCGTGAGATGTACGGCGACGGAACGCTGTTCGCCGATTCTGCCGCGAGCTTCCGACGGGCACTCCAAGGGTTCGTCGTCGGATCTCTGATCGCCATCGTGGTGGGCACCCTCACCGGCCGCTCACGCATTGCCCGCGGCCTGTTGGAACCCACCATCCAGATCGTTCGGCCCATCCCGGCCATTGCGCTGGTGCCGTTGGCGATCCTGTGGTTCGGCATCGGTGAAGAATCCAAGCTGTTCCTCACCAGCCTCGGCGTCTTCTTCCCGGTCTGGGTCAACACGCACGCCGGTATTGCCGCGACGCGCGACGACCATCTGCGGGTGGCCGCATCGCTGGGCGCGTCAAAGTTGTTGACGTTCACCAACGTCGTCCTGCCGGGCGCCCTGCCATCGGTGCTCACCGGCCTGCGCCAGGGGATCGCGACATCCCTCATCCTGATCGTGGCATCCGAGCAGTCCGGTGTCACCGAAGGGCTCGGCTTCCGCCTCGACCAGGCGCGCCTGTTCAGTCAACCCGACCGGTTGTTCGTCTGTCTTGCTGCGCTGGGCATCGTCGGCGCCCTCGCCGACCAGCTGTTCCACCAGGCCACGCGTCACACCGTGCGCTGGGCGAAGGAACAATCGTGACCGCCGGCGACATCGCCGTCGATTCGCTGACAGTGCGGTACCCGGGAGCGGGCCGTCCCGTCGTCGACGGCCTCGACCTCACCATCGAGTCCGGAGCCTTCCTGGCGATCCTCGGGCCGTCGGGCTGCGGCAAGTCGACGCTGCTGAACGTCGTCGCCGGATTCGTCCGGCCGACAACGGGTTCGGTGACCTTCGGGGGCGAGCCGGTGACCGGACCCGGACGCGAGCGGGGCGTCGTGTTCCAGCGCGACGTGCTGTTCCCGTGGGCGTCAGTCGGGAGCAACATCGGCTTCGCCCTACGCGCGGCGAAGGTGCCCCGAGCGCAGCGGCGCGACCGGATCGCCGAGTTGATCAATGCGGTCGGCCTGGCACCGGACGTCGTGCACAAGCGTCCTCACGAGCTGTCGGGTGGGATGCGGCAGCGCGTCGGTATCGCCCGCGCTCTGGCGAACAGCCCGCGAGTGTTGTTGATGGACGAACCATTCGGTGCACTGGATGCTTTGACCCGCCAGCAGATGCAAGATCTGGTGGTCGAACTGTGGGAGCGCAACCGGCCGACCGTCGTCTTCGTCACGCACGATGTCGACGAGGCAATCCGTATCGCGTCCTCGATCGTCGTGATGGACCACACCGGCGCCATTGCCGACCACCTGAGCAACCCGCTGCCGCGGCCCCGGCCCGCGAGCCGCCTCGGCGAATTCGACGATTACGCGGCCCTGCGCCGTCGACTGCACGACCTGCTGCACGGACAGCAACCGGCCCTCACCTCGGGAGACAATGCATGACCAAACATCGGAAGATCGCCGCGATATTCGTTGCCGCACTCGCGGTTCTGGGGGCCGTCGGCTGCAGCAGTTCGGGCGGCAAGGACAGCGCGTCCGACTCGCTCACCCTGGCGTGGGTGGTCGACCCATCGTGGGCCCAGGTGCCCGTCGCCAATGACCTCGGATACTTCAAACAGCATGGCGTCAACGTCAAGATCGTCCCGTTCCCGACGGGCGCCGCGGCGCTCGAGGCGCTGGCGGGCGGCGCCGTGGACGTCGCCAATGGCGGCGATGTCCCCACATCCGCTGCGGCACTGAAGAATCCGAATCTCCGGGTCTTCGCCGACGGCGCCATCTGGCCGGAGGGCCGATTCGTCGCGCGGCGGTCAGCCGGGATCAACTCGATCGCCGATTTGGCCGGCCGCAAGATCGCGGTGCCTCTGGGCAGCAGCGCCCATTACTTCGCAAGCCGGTTCCTGACCGAAGCGAACGTGAAGGCGGACCTGGTCCAGACCGGGCCGGCGGAGATCGTCACCGCGATCACCAATCACAACGTCGACGCGATCGCCGTTTTCCAGCCGGCACTGGCGAAAGCGGTTGCGGCACTGGGTGGCGACGCGATCGAGCTGCAGGGCCGGCAGAAGTACAACCAGCACAGCCTCTACCTGGCCAACCAGAACGTTCTCGACTCGAAGAAGCAGGCGGTCGGAAAGTTCGTCGGGGCGATCCGCAATGCCGATGGTCCGCTGTCCGGCAAGGACCCGGCCGCCCTGGCCGCGGTCGCGAAAGCAACAGGGCTGGACAACAACCTGATCAGCCAGGTCACGTCGGAATTCAGGTACCAGACGCACCTCGGGCCGGAACTCGCCGGTGACCTCGCCGACCGCGCCCGCTGGGCGCAGAGCATCGGTCGCATTCCCGCCGACCAGCGCATCCCTGACTACCAGAACATAATCGCCGGATCGTTTGTGACGGAGAGCAATTCATGAGTGGGGCATACCTGATCGGTTTGGGCGGCACCATCTCCATGCACCAGACCGCGCAGGGCGCGGTGCCCGTCACCGGAGCCCAGGAGCTCGCGGAGACGGTCGCCGGGTTTGCCGGTGCGGAGAGCCTCGCGTTGGTCGGTGGGTCCGAGGTCGACTTCGACCTGCTGGAACGCCTGGTGGTCCGGGCCCGCGAACTGGTCGCAGACGAAGCCGACGGCATCGTCGTGACGACGGGCACGGACTCCATCGAGGAGGTGGCGGCCTGGCTGGCCTACCGGGAGAACTGGTCGGTGCCGGTCGTGGTCACCGGTTCGATGATCCTCGGCACCCGCCATGACAGCGACGGCCGCGCCAACCTCGCGGACGCGCTCGCGGTGGCGTCGTCTGGAGCGGACATCGATCCGGTGGTCGTGTTCGCCGGCAAGATCTTCGACGGTCGTGAGGCCGTGAAGGTTTCGGGGGTCGTGCGCGACGCCTTCGATGCGCCGGGGCGAGGGCCCATCGGTTATGTCGTCGGCGGCCAGGTCCAATGGCATCGGGCGCAGGAGCGGCGCAAGGGACATGGTGATCCAACCGGTCCGATTCGGCCGGTGCCAGTTGTGCTGGCTGCGTTGAGTGATGACGGCGCGGTACTGCGCGCGGCCGGGGGCGGGCAACAGGCGATCGTGGTGGCGGCAAACGGCGCCGGCAATCTGCCTCCGAAACAGGCTGCGGCAGTGGAGGAACTCATCGACGGCGGCAGCTTTGTCGTACTCACCACCCGCGCCGCGGACGGTCGCGTCGCTCCGGTGTACGGATACCCCGGTGGCGTGGCCGGCCTCGTCCAACACGGCGCGCAGTTGGCCGCCGGCATTTCGCCACACCGCGCGCGCCTGTTGGTGACACTCGGGCTGGCACAGGGCCGGGACAACGACGGGCTGCGGGCGTTGATCGACAGCGAGGTTCGCGCATGACCCGCGCTGCCGTCGACTCCACCGTAGACCGGCGCGAACTCGTCGAACTCACCACTCGTCTGGTGGCTGCCGGCCAGCCGTGGTGTGAGAACAGCCTCGACGGCCCGAGTCGCCCGCCGGAGGAGGAACGCATCGCCCGGCCGGTGGGTGACCTGTTGCGCGAGTGGGGCTTCACCGTCGAGTTGGTGGGCCGCACCCCGCAGCGGCCGAATGTGGTGGCGACGAAGCGCTTCGGCGCCGGTCCGTCCCTCATGCTCAACGATCATCTCGACACCTACCCGTCCGGCCCGCCGAGCCGCTGGCGTGTATGCGCCGGAAACCCTTATTCGGCAGTCGAATTGGACGGCCGGATCTACGCGCGCGGCACCTCGGACACGCGCGCGAATCTCGCGGCGCTCTTGACCGCCGCCAAGCGCATCGTCGACGATCCGCCGGAGTACGGGACCCTGCTGGTGGTCCTGACCGTCGACGAGGAACGCAACGGCATCGAAGGATCCAAGTACCTGGTGGACGAACACGGTTTGCGTCCCGACGCCTCCATAACGGTCGAACCGACCGCGTGGACCGACAATGGCCACAGCGGTATCGCCCTCGCCGTCGCGCAGACCGGTCACGCGTTGCTGGACATCACTGCCCGGGGGCGGTCCAGTCATATCTGGCGGCCCGATACCGGTGTCAATCCCGCGCTGTTCCTCGCCGAGTTCCTGACGGACATTGCCGCCGATCCCGTTGGCGATTGGCCGGTTTCGGTGGTGGGTCTGCAAGCAGGGGAGACCGGCATGGCGCAATTCACGCCGCTGGAGGCGAGCGCGCGCGTAGCGGCCGTCAACATCGGCCCGGATGTCGTCGCCGGCCGGCTGCTCGAGGAGTTTCACCGTCGCCTGACCGCGGCCCGGCCCGAAGGCATCGAGGTCGACGTCGAGTTCGCGCCCGGCCCGACGTTCGTCGCGGGCACCGTCCCGCTGCCGGCCGGCGATCCTCTTGTCGCCGCGATCCAGAGCGCCTACCGCGGCGTCACGGGTGAGGACGTCCGCACCTACACAAAGCCGGCGTTCAACGACACCATCCGCTTCCGTCACGTCGGCATTCCGGCCGTCACGTTCGGCCCCGGTGACGACGGGTGGGCCGTGTACGACGAGAGCATCAGCATCGACAGAATGGCCACCGCCGTGCAGGTCCTCGAAGCTGCTGTGCGGGAGTATTTTTCGGCCGCCGGCCCTACCTAGGGTGTCGCCAGGTGGTCATGGACACAGGCGATGAACGCCTGGCAGGCCGCCGAACGCAGGTGGGGACGAGGGGCCACCAGATGCACCTGGCGGTGCATCTGGACACCGGTGACAGGGCGGAGCGCCAGGGTGCTGTCGCTGTCGGCGCGGGTTCGTGCAACCGATTCCGGCAGCAGCGCCACTCCGAGGTTCTGACGCACGAAGTGCACGACCTCGTCGACTCGGGTGACCTCGAAGGCCACCCGTCGCGGTACGCCGGCGAAGCCGCGGTCGGTTTCGTGTCGAAGGCCGTAGCCGAGCGGAAAGTCGATGAACGGCAACGCCGCGAGTTCGGTCAGCGACACCGCCCGCCGTCTGGTCAGCGGGTGGTCGCGCGGCATGACCGCGATCAACGACTCGGTGAACAAGTGGGTGAAATCCAGCTGGTCGCTGGCCGGGGAGACATTGGAGCCGACAATGGCGGCATCGAGCTTGCGGTCGCGGGTCGCCGTCAGCAGGATGTCGCTGCCACCGCTGCGCAGGGTCACGCTCACGTCCGGGTAGCGGGAGTGGAACGTCGCCATCAGCGTTGCGACATCAAGACTTTCGGACGGCACCTCCATCATCCCGACGGTCAGGCGTCCGGTCACCGTCCCACTGAGGGCCTGGGCGTCGATCTTGAGTTGGTCGATGCCGGCCACCACCTGGTGCACCAGCGGCAGGAGCGCCTCACCTGCCGGGGTGAGCGAGACGGCCCGGGTGGTGCGCTCGAAGAGCGTCACGCCGAGCTCTTCCTCGAACTTCCGTACCTGCTGGCTGAGCGCCGACTGCACGACGAACGAGGTCTCGGCCGCCTTGGTGAAGCTCTTCGCCTCGGCCAGTGCGACCACGTAATGGAGCTGCTGCAGGTTCATCGTTCTTCACTTTCAATGATGAATCGCATCATATCTATTAACTGGACTCCTAGGTGCATTGCGGAAAGGATGGGTTGATGTCCCGCGCGATTCCCCTCCGTCCGCAGCACTCGTTGAGCAGCAACGACTGCTCGGTGGCTGCCGTGCGCGACGCCATCACAGCGGAATTCGACGCGGTTCCCTTTCTCGGCGAGCTGCGGTGCTCACACACGTCGGTGGTCGCCGGAGCCGCGGAGGAGATCGTGTTCACCTACACGGTCGGCCGCTCGGGTATCGCGGACAGCGGCTGGCTCAAGTTGTGCTTCCGCTACTACTCCGACTGGGACCTGCAGACCGCTGATCCCGCCGGGCGCGACTACGCCAGCGCGCAGTTGGTCAGCCGGTCGCTCGTGGGACGCGCGTCCGAAGCCGGCGCGGCCACCGTGCAGCAACTGGCCGTCCGGTACGACGTCAAGGGCGGGGAGCGGCCGTTCCAGAAATCGCTGCTGATCCACGCGGTCGACGGCTACCTCCGGCCCGGCGACGTGATCGAAATCCGATTGGGGGACCGTCGATTCGGTGGTCCGGGCACCCGTGTGCAGACCTTTGTCGAGGACGCGTTCGAGGTGCATCTGTTCGTCGACCCGTTGGGTACGTCCCGGATGGCCCGGGCCGGCGTCAATCAACTCGCGATCGTGCCGGGGCCGCCTGATCAGGTGGTGGTCCGCGGACCGCGGCTGGTGCGCAGCGACGCCGGTACCGTCACGCTCCGCGCTCATCTGCAGGATCGGTGGGGCAACGCGTGCGCGGATACCGCGGCCACATTGCGCGCGCATATCGACGGCGCCGCCGTGGCCGAGGCACGGACGCCGTCGGCCGGTTGGGCCAGTGTGTCGCTGGAAGTGCCGGCGCGCGCCGCGCACATCCGGGTCGTCGACGAAACACACCCGGAGGTGCGGCCCGCCGAGACCATCGTCGACGTGATCGACGACCTGCCCGCCCCGCGCGCGTTCTTCACCGACCTGCACGTCCATTCCAACGACACGGTCGGTACGCAGGACACGGCCTGGAACCTGCGCTATGCCCGCGATATCGGGGCACTCGACGTTGTCGGCTACACCGCCAACGACTTTCAGATCACCGACGAGGCCTGGATCGACGTCGTCGCCGCCTGCCGGGCCATCTCGGACGACGGGAGCCTGGTCTGCTACCCGGGTGTCGAATGGTGCGGCACCGCTGGTGTCGGCGGTGACCACAATGTCGTCTTTCTCGGCGACGACACCACGCTGGCGCGCTCACTGGAGTGGCACCAGGGGATGAGCAGCACCGTGCCCACACCGCAAACCTGGCCCATCACAGAGCTTTACGCCGCCTACGAAAAGGACCCGGATTCGTACCTGCTGATCCCGCACGTGGGTGGTCGGCGCGCGATCCTGGACTGGCACCATCCCGAGCTGGAACGGCTGATCGAAGTGCACTCGTCCTGGGGCAGCAGTCCGTGGTTCCTGGAAGATGCGCTGGCCCGCGGCCTTCGCCTGGGCGCCAGCGCAGCCAGTGACGAGCACCGTGGCCGCCCCGGAGGCGGGGCACCCGGGGCGAACATCTTCGGCGGATTCGGCGGTCTGACAGGCGTTCTCGCGCCCGAGCTCACGAAAGGCGACGTGGGACGCGCGCTGCGCGCACGCCGGACGTGGGCGACCACCGGAGCGCGTGCCGTCGCGCTGCTGCGCAGTGGCGACGCCTGGATGGGCGACGAGATCGACACCGACGAAACCGAATTGACCGCTGAATACGCGCTGTACGGCACGTCCGGTTGGGACGAGATCGCCGTTTATGACAGCACCGGGCGGCTGTGGCAGCGCAACCTGCACGTCGAAACCGGACTGTCGGACGAGCTGGTTCGCATCCGGTGGGGTGGCGCGCGGCACCGCGACCGATACCGGTGGGCGACGTGGTCGGGCGAAGTGCGGGTGTCGGGCACCGAGCTGCTCGACGTGACACCCTGGGCGGCAGCGCATCCGGAGCAACACTTCGACATTGCCGGCGAGTCCGTGCGCTGGCGGACCACAACCTACGGTTCGGACATCGGCGTCGTGGTGCGTTTGGCGGATCTCGCGGCGGCCGAATTCCAGATCGAATCGTCGGTGCACGAGGACGGTCTGCGCGTGGAGCGCGACTTCTCGGGTGCCGAGTTGATCCGTACCGGTCACGTCGAGACCGCGGTGGGCGGACTGAATCTGCGCTTGCGTGCCGAACGGGTGGCCGAATTCTCCGCCCTGCCCACCACGGTGACCGGTGACCTCGTGCTCGGTCTGCCACAGGGCACCAGCGCCACGTACGTGCGCGCCACCCAGTCCGACGGCCATCAGGTGTGGACCAGCCCGCTGTTCGTCACGCGTTCGGGCGGCCGGACGCGATGTCCCGAGCCGGCCTGACCTCGCGTCTCACCCGCTCGATCGACATCAAGGAAAAGCGTGTTCTCTCATCGTCATTTCACCAGGCTGCTCGCCCTGGGCGCGGCCGCCACTGCCGTCGTCGCGATTGCGGGATGCTCGTCGTCGACCAAACCGGCGTCGTCGTCGCCCGTGCCGCTGCGGCTGGGCTACCTGACTCGTGTCACCCACGCGCCGGCGCTCATCGGCGTCAATGACGGGCTGTTCGCAAAGCAGCTCGGTTCGGGGGTGACGTTCACCGCGCAACCGTTCAGCACTGGCACCGAAGAGATCACCGCGCTGTTGTCGGGCCATCTCGACGCCGCGTACGTGGGACCCAACCCCGCATTCAACGCCTGGCAGAAATCGAATGGCAAAGCCATCAAGGTCATTTCGGGCGCGGCCAGCGGCGGCACCTCGTTCGTCGTCCAACCGGGCATCACGTCTGCGCAGGACCTGAGGGGCAAGACGGTGGCCGACCCTGCCCTTGGCGGCACCCAGGACGTCAGCCTCCGTGACTGGCTCGCCAAGAATGGTTTGAAGACCGATACCCAAGGCGGCGGCGATGTTTCGGTCAAGCCGACCAACCCGGAATCGGCGATCGTCCAGCAGTTCGTGAGCAAGCAGATCGCCGGTGCACTGGATTCCGCGCCGTTCGACGTGCAGATGATAAAAGCCGGCGGCGTGCGGTTGTGGTCGGACCCCAACACCATCACGGTGCTGGTCGTGCGCCAGGACTTCCTCGCCGCACATCCTGATGCCGTGGCCGGGCTGCTGCGCGGCCAGGTCCAGGCGAACGACAAGATCGGTGCCGATCCCGCGGCCGCGGCCCAGTCCGCCAACGCCGCCCTTGCGAAAACGCTTGGCAAGGGGCTGGATCCGGAGGTTCTCGCCGAGTCGTTCAAGGAGACCACGTTCACCAACGATCCGGGGATCGCTTCGCTGCGCGACCAGGTCGGCAAGGCCGTGGCCATCGGCTTGTTGCAGCCGCTGAACATCGACGGCCTCTTCGATCCGGCGCCGCTCAATGCGGTGCTGGCGGCGTCGGGCAAACCGGCGGTTGCGGCGTGACCAGCTGTGCGCATGCCGGCGAGATCACCGTGACCGTGCCGGCGCCGCCTCCGGTACCGCGGCCGGCGTTGGAACTGGCTGAAGTGACCAAGCGCTATGGAAAGGGCCCGGGCGCGGTAGCGGCCTTGGACCCGATCAGCCTGACTGTCACAGCAGGTGAATTCGTCTGTCTGGTCGGTAGTTCCGGCTGCGGCAAGAGCACGCTGTTGTCGATCATCGCCGGGCTGGACGCGCCGACGAGCGGAACGGTCGACACGTTCGGCCGGCGGGTGGCACTGATGTTTCAGGAGCCGGCCCTGTTTCCCTGGCTGACCGCCGCCGCCAACGTCGATCTGGCACTGCGGGCGCGGGCGGTGCCGCGGGACGTGCGCCGAGAGCGGGTGGCGCGCCTGCTGGCCACCGTCGGACTGACCGATTTCGCCGGCAAGCGTCCACATCAGTTGTCCGGTGGCATGCGGCAGCGGGTTGCGCTGGCCCGCGCGCTCGCTCAGGACGCCGACGTGCTGTTGATGGACGAACCTTTTGGCGCACTGGATGCGTTGACCCGTGATCTGCTGCATGAGGAACTCGAGCGCATAGTCGAATCACGCGGACTGACAGTTGTTTTCGTCACGCACAACGTACGAGAAGCGGTTCGCCTGGCTGACCGGGTGATTCTCCTGGGGGCTCGACCGGGTCGCGTCGTCGAAGAGTTCCACGTGCCGGCATCCCGCCCCCGCCAGATCAATACCGCCGATGTCGCTGAGTTGGCGGCACACATCACGGCGCGACTGCACGAGGAAGGCAACCGTGGTCGGTAGTGGAGTCGCCGATCTGGCGCGGTCGTCACGGCAGCACGCAGGTCGGCTGCAGCCGGTGTTGGCATCGATGTGGGCGAAGGCACTGGCCTTGCTTGTGGTGTTGGGGGCGTGGCAGCTGGTTTGCCTGACCGGCTGGAAATCGTCGGTGATCCTGCCCAGTCCCGTGGCGGTCGGCACCACGCTGTGGCAGCAGCTGCACGAGGCGGTGTTGTGGCAGGCGGTTTCGACGACGATGGCGCGGGCCGTCGTCGGTTTCGGGCTGTCGCTGCTGATCGGCACGGTGATCGGCGCCGTCCTGTCCCGGAACACACTGCTGCGCAGTACTTTCGGTCCACTCATCACCGGTCTGCAGACGATGCCGGCGATCGCCTGGTTCCCCTTCGCGATCATCTTCTTCGGCCTCGACACCTCGGCCATCCTGTTCGTCATCGTCATCGGTGCCGCGCCGTCGGTGGCGCTCGGCGTCATCTCGGGGGCCGACCACATTCCGCCTCTGCAGTTGCGTGCGGCGAAGACCATGGGGCTGAGGCGGTTTGCGTTGTACCGGCACGTCATTCTCCCGGCGTCACTGCCGACATTCGTCAGCGGTTTGCGTCAGGGTTGGGCGTTCGCGTGGCGGAGCCTGATGGCCGGCGAACTGGTGGTGATGGTCGCCGGCACCGCATCGATCGGGGTGCTGCTGGAGAACGCGCAGAACATGAGTGACATGCCGCTGGCCATCGCCGTCATGATCGTCGTGCTGGTGATCGGCATCGTCGTCGACTCGGTGTTCGGCCTGGCGGACAGCCAGATCCGCCGGTACTGGGGACTGGTCGACGGTGACCGCGAATGACCGGTGGCGTGAACCCTTTTCGCCTCTGGGCGTTCGGCGACGCCCACGTCGGCACCGACCGCCGGTTCGGCAGAGACAGCCTGGCCGAGGCGATATCGCAGTCTGAATTCGGTGGGTCCGACGGCGGCCCGGCGTTCGACTGGGACATCGCGCTCGATGTCGGCGACATGTCAGGTGCCCACCACCACCTTCCCGACGATGCCGAGGGGCGAGAGCTGCGGCGGCAGTTCGACAGCCTGCGTCGCCATCGGCGCGAGGACATCTACAGCGTGTGCGGCAATCATGACCGCAGCGGTCTGGACGAACCCGAGGCCTGGTGGTGGCAGAAATGGGTCGACCCGCTCGGGCGGCACACGGCGTTTTCCGGCGTCGACAGCGCGCGCCGGCCCTTTCCGGTCGACGGCGTGTGGCAGCACTACTCGTTCCGGGTGGGGAACCTGTTGTTTCTCATGCTGAGCGACCGCAACGAACCCACGCAGTCTGTCGGTCGCGGCCCGTTGGGCGGTAACCCCGGGGGAGTCGTCAGCGGCGAGACGTTCCGATGGTGGAAAGCCATGGTGCTGGCCAACCCCGACGCGATCATCGTGACGGTGCACCACTACGTCCTCAAGGACACCACGGTCGCCTCGGGAGAGTGGGAAGGTGTGCGCCGCGATGCCGACGGGCGGTTGGTGGAGCACTATCACCGGCCGTTCGAGGCAGGCACACCGCAAGGGGCGTCATACCTGTACTGGGTGGACAGTCGGCCGGACTCGGGCGCTTTCGAACAGTTTCTGGCCGCGCATCCGGGCCGGGTTCAGCTGTGGATCGCGGGGCACACCCACACCCATCCCGACGACAATTTCGGCGGCAAGAGCCACATCGAACAACGCTGGGGCACATGGTTTCTCAACGTCGCCTCGCTGAGCCGGCACCACATGCCGATCACGACGCTGCCGCTGAGCCGGTTGTTGACGTTCACCCCGGGCAGCGCGGAAGTCCGGGTGCAGTGCTACCTGCACACCAGCCAGCACGGGCCGCAGGGTTGGTATGACAAGGCGGAGAAGGTGATTGCGCTGCAGGCGCCGTTTCGCTGGAGCGGCTCACCGGCGGACTGACGCGAGAACGTCAGCTGCGCAGCGTCTGGTGGGGACTGCAGCCGAAGGTCTGCCGGTAGGTCACCGCGAATCGCCCGGTGTGGGCGAAACCCCAGCGGAGGGCGACGGCGCTCACCGTGGTGGTCGCGACATCGCCGGCCAGCAGCTCGCTGTGGGCCCGGTGCAGCCGGGCCGTACGCAGGTACTGCATGGGCGTGGTGTCCAGATGCCGGCGGAACATGTACTGGACCGCTCGCGGTGTCACGTAGATGGCTTCGGCGATGTCACTGAGGGCGATATCGCGGTGGGCGTTCTCGTCGATGAACGCGATCGCGCGGCGCAGCAGTGGTTCGTTCGAATCCCGGCGATCGACGGGGGTCGGTTCGGTTGTCGCCGTATTGGGCAGTGCGGCAAGCATACTGGCGGCCAGATGCTGGGCGGCGGTGGCGGCCACCAGTTCCGACGTACGTGCCTCCGGTGACGGCAGCACGTGATCCCGCAGGTAACCGATCAGCGCTCCGAGTTGGCGCCCCGCCGCGGCCGAGACGGGCCGGTGTCCGAGGAGCCGCACGGGTTGTGACCGCCGACCAGGGCCGGTGTTCGCAACGCGGTTCAGTAATGCGGGATCGAACATCGTGAGGTCGTAGTGCGCGTGCGACAGCCGGCCTGTGTAGGGGAGCTCCGGTGGCGCCAGGAGCGTCACGTCGCCGGCGGTGAAGGCGTCGGACGGTTCGCCGATGATGTCCTGTTCGAGCACGCCCGAATGCATGCGGCAGATGCAGACGCGCTCCAGGGGGTTGACGGCATAGCCGACGCTGTAGGTGAAGTGGAGTTCGTCGATGCTGACCGTGCCGGCTCGTTGCCGTTCGTGGCGCAGCAACGTCTGGTCGTCGTCATCGGTTTGCAGGCGCATCTTCGCGTACCTGCGGCCCAGGAACTCCTCGGTGGCACCGAGATCTTCGCTTTCGAATATTCCCGTGTCCACATGACTCCCATCCGCTGCACGTACCGGCGGCCGAGCAGCAGGTTATGAACGCTGCCTGCGATGTCAATCGTAGGACTATCCAACAAACGCAAGGTCACGTTCGCAAACGCTTCGCTTGATGGCCTTAACACCGGCGGGGAACGCGGCTATCGTCAGCTATCGCTTCACCGGAACTGAGGGGTTGCACTTGTCGAGGTATCGGCCCGGCCATCGCCTGATTGCGTCGACAAGTGCGCACCGCGGTGTCTGAGACACCGATTGACGAGCCCGGGACGGAGACCACCGCCGCCCAGTGGGACGCGGTCACGGTCCTGTCCGGCGGTCACGCGCACGACATCGGCAGGTTCCAGTTCTTCGTCGCCGAGCAGCGCTGGGTGTGGTCCGACGAGGTGGCCCGTATGCACGGCTACCGGCCGGGACAGGTGCAACCCACCACCGAACTGCTGTTGAGTCACAAGCATCCCGACGACCGTGCCAAGGTCGCCGACATCCTCCAGCGGGTGCAGGCGGGCGGTTTGTTCAGCAGCCGGCATCGGATCGTCGATGTGCACGGGCAGACGCATTGGATGGTGGTGGTGAGCGATCATCTGACCGACTCGGCGGGGAAGGTGATCGGAACCCAGGGCTACTACATCGACGTCACTGCCGGCCTGCAGTCGGACCTGACGGCGGCCATGGGCCACGTCGTCGAATCTCGCGCGGCCATCGAGCAGGCCAAGGGCATCTTGATGATCGCTTATGACGTCGACGACGCCCGGGCCTTCGAGATTCTCAAGTGGCGTTCGCAGGCGACCAAACAAAAGCTCAAAGACGTTGCGGCACAGTTGGTCGGTTCCTTGCGGCGCACCGGTCTGTCGGCCGAGAGCATCAGCACCATCGACCAGCTGCTCTTGGCCGACGAGCGATCCGCGGAGTAGGCGCGAATCGCATCGCCGGCGTCCGTGCGGCTACAGCGACTTCGCGACCAGTGCGGCGAGATCTCCGATGCGGTTGGAGTAGCCCCATTCGTTGTCATACCAGGACACGACCTTGGCTTGGTTGTCGATGACCTTGGTCAGTCCCGCATCGAACAGCGAACTGTGCGGGTCGGTGACGATATCGGACGACACGATCGGCGCGTCGTAGTACTTCAAAATCCCCTGCAGCGGACCCTCGGCCGCCGCCCGCATCGCCGCGTTGATGTCCGCCGCACTCGCGGATTTCCCCAGCTCCGCGGTCAGATCGGTCACCGACCCCGTGGGCACCGGCACCCGCAACGCATACCCGTCCAACTTGCCCTTGAGCTCGGGCAACACCAACCCGATCGCCTTGGCCGCCCCCGTCGAGGTCGGCACGATGTTGATCGCCGCCGCCCGCGCCCGCCGCAAATCCTTGTGCGGCCCATCCTGCAGATTCTGATCCTGCGTATAGGCGTGAATCGTCGTCATCAACCCGCTCACGATCCCGAACTCATCGTTCAACACCTTGGCGATCGGGCCCAGACAATTCGTCGTGCACGACGCATTCGAGATGATGTCCTGACTACCGTCGTACTTGTCATCATTGACACCCATCACGATCGTGATGTCCTCACCGGTCGCCGGTGCGGAGATGATCACCTTCTTGGCCCCGGCCTCCAGATGCCCGCGCGCCTTGGCCGCATCGGTGAAAATGCCGGTCGATTCCACCACGATGTCCACACCCAGATCGCCCCACGGCAGCGCCGCCGGACCGTCCTTGACCGCCAGCGCCTTGATCTTGGTGTCCCCGACGATCAGGGTGTCCCCGTCCGCGCGCACCTCATAGGGCAACCGGCCCAGGATCGAATCGAACTTCAACAGATGCGCCAACGCATCCGTGGAAGTCAAGTCGTTGACCGCGACGATCTCCAGATCGGCGTTCTTCCCCGCTGCCTTTTGCGCATCCAGGGCCCGAAAGAAGTTACGCCCGATACGCCCGAAACCGTTGACGCCGATCCGAATAGTCACTGCCGATACTCCTCGCTTGATCGTTTCAGGACGAACCATACACTCATTAGGATTTTCTGCAAGCTAATTATGTATTTCAAATACCTAACTAGCCCTGACTTACGCTTGCGCCGGCATGTGTCGCCTTGCTTCAATGGCAGCCATGGCGCTCAGCGGCACGTCGGTGTCACCTACTGCCGGCGAAGTGTTCGCCGTGATCAGGGATCACCGGGCTATTACCCGTAGCGAGATCGGCCGAATCACCGGTCTGTCGCGCACCGCGGTGACTGCGCGAATCGCGGCGCTGGAAGCCGACAATCTGGTGATCGAGCCCGAGCACGTCGCAACTACGGGCGGACGTCCGGCGGCGCAGCTCATGTTCAACGTGGATGCCGGCATCGTCTTCGCGGTGGCCATCGGGCGGAGCCGCACGCAACTGGCGTTGTGCAATCTCGCCGGCGACATCCTTGCGACCGCCGACATCGATCAGGAGCCCGGTATGGGCCCGGGCGATCTGATGCCCGATCTGGTGAAGCGGCTCGGCGAACTCCTGGACGACTCCGGGCGCCGCGGCGACCGCATATTCGGCATCGGTCTGAGTCTTCCCGGCACGGTCGATCAGCAGCTCGGGGCGAGCCTGGACTCGCCGAACATGAGTGGTTGGGACGGTGTGCCGTTGGCGCCGTACTTCCGGCACCTCGCCGACGCGCCGGTGGTCATGGACAACGATGCCAATGTGATCGCACTGGCCGAACGCCGCTTCGGATTCGCCGATGTGCAGGACATGCTGGTCGTCAAGGCGTCCACCGGGTTGGGCGCCGGCATCGTGATGGGGGGCCAACTCCGGCGCGGCGCGGTGCAGGCAGCGGGGGACTTCGGGCACAGCAAGATCGCGGCGGCTGCCGGTATCTCGTGCCGCTGCGGTGACACGGGTTGCGTCGAGGCGGTCGCCGGCGGCTGGGCGATCGTGCGCGATCTGCGGCGTGAAGGGTATGCCGTGGGCCACCTGCGTGACGTCGTGGCGTTGGCGCACAGTGGGGATGCCAAGGCCCGCAGCAAGATTCGTGACAGTGGTCGACATGTCGGCGAAGTGCTCGCGGCCGCGGTCAACCTGATCAACCCCGCCGTGTTGGTCGTGGCCGGTGACATGGTCGGTGCTTACGACGTGTTCGTGGCCGGTCTGCGAGAAACCTTGTACGGCAACGCCAGCACGCTGGCCACCCGCACGCTGCAGGTCGTCCCGTCGGTGCTTCAGGAGCGCGTCGGCATCATCGGCTGCGCGACCACGGCGCTCGATCACATCTTGAGTCCGCAGATGGTCGATACCTCTCTGCAGACCAGGCTGGCCCACTCACGTACCTGATGCTCGCGCCATGCGGCGGATGAGTTTCCGGGTGGCTCTTTCCAGGATCTCCTGAGCCGCAGCGTCATTCCGCTGCTTCTCGGCACGCCTGACGGCCGCGGAAATCGTCAGACCTTGTTCGTACGCCGTCACCACCCGGGGGTCGACATACGAACTCCGCGCCACTGCAGGGGTGTTGCCGAGTTCGTCGGCGACCTCGCGGAAGACCGAAGTCCGGGCGCGGCGGATGGCTGCCTTCGTATCCGCCGGCGCGACGGAGGCGAAGCCCGCGGCGGCCAATACGGTGCCGTGCCATGTTCTCAGGTCCTTGACGCTGTACTCCTCGCCGACAAGCTCTTTGAATCGGGCATTGAGGTCGTCGGCATGGAGCTCTACGCACCCCGAACCGGTGCGGCAGTAGAAGAGTCGATCGGTTGGGTCTCGTCCGCGGCGTAGCGCTCGGACCGCTCGGACCACTTGTTGGTCTGCCAGTTCCAGATGGCGCTGTACGCCGCTCTTCGCCGGGTAGTCGAATATCACTGTGCCGCTGCGCACCTCGACGTGTTCGCAACGCAGCGTGGCCAGTCCGCGCGAGTCGTTCTCCTGGGCGTACTCCTCGCCGCCGGCGCGGAAATACCCGAGGTCGATCAGATGCAGGGCCACCGCGAGCACGCGCTCGCGGTGCAGTCCGCGGCCGGTGAGGTCGGCTGCGATCCGGTTTCGCCACTCGGGCAGCGCCGTGGAGAGCTGGAGCACGCGGTCGAACTTCTCCTCGGTGCGTTCCTGCTGCCACACGGCGTGATAGAGGTACTGGCGGCGTCCCGCGGCGTCGGTGCCCACCGCCTGGATGTGTCCGTTGCGGTGGGGGCTGATCCAGACTTTCCGCCACGCCGGTGGTATCACCAGTTCGCGAATCCGTTGTAGCGTCGCTTCGTCGGTGACGGGAGTGCCGTCGGCGTCGTAGTAGGAGAAGCCGTTGCCGCGCCGCCTGCGCGTGATCCCGGGCGATGCGATGTCGCTATGTCGCAGCCTCATGGCTCACCTGCCCGGTGTCTGTGTCGCACCGTCCGTCCTTACCCCGGATCGCCTGCGGCGACACCTCGTCGACGCGTGCGTCAACCCCGGCGGTACCGGGCAAAATGATGCGTAGATCACAGTGTCCTACGTCACACCCTGAGCAGTCTGCTCAACATTTCCGCTGGCTGTTGACGTGCTCATCGCGACACGGCAGATTTCGCTGCACCGATTGCTTGTGGTTGGCTTTGCCGCTCCCGATCTGCTTTGGAGATTGCGGGACACGAGGGTCGGAGGTGCGAGCGGCTCGGGGCTGCGGGCACCAATCCTGCACAGGCAACAACACACTGAGGAAATTGATGTCTCGTTCACGTCTGACCAACGCCGTCACCATCCGTCGTCTGGCTGCCGCAATCGGCGCCGGCGCTCTCGTGGCCATGGGGGCCGCCACCGTCGCGGTTGCCGAGCCGGCGCGGGAGAACCCGGTGGGCGCCAATGGCTCGACGACCACCAAGGAGGCGCCTCCCACCGCGCCGCTGACCCCGTCGGCCAGCCCCGTCGTCAAGGCCGCGCCCTACGGTAAGAGCTAGATAGAAGCTCAAAGGCCAACTGTCGCAAGCTGTTCAATACGGCAAGCGATAGTTGGCCTTTCGGCCGACGAACTCAGGCGCGCGGCATGATCATCACCGGGACCGGTGAATGACGCAGGATTTTCGCCGCTGCCGATCCGAGAAACACCCGGGCGGACTGCCCGGCCGCGCCCGATCCGAGCAGCAGCACATCACCTGATGCCCAGCCCGTGTTCTCCACGGCCTGCTGCCAATCCCGCCCGCTGCTGACGACCATGTCCACATCGGGCACGGCCAGATCTTCGCGAATTCTGTTGAGCTGCTTGGTGACATCGTCGGCGGTGCGTTTCGACCACTGCGCGACCACCATGTCCTCGGCACCCGCCTCGAGCGAGGGCCCGCCGAATGCCCACGCGGGCCGGACGGTGTACGCCACGATCCGCAGCTGGGCGTTCCAGTCCTTCGACAGCTCCGCGGCCGCCCGGATCAATCCGTTGGTGTCGGCCTCGCCGCCGTAGGCCGCGGTGAGGCGGCGGATCGGCTCGTGACTGAAGGCGTATCCGCGCGGCGCGATCGCCACCGGCACCTGCGCGGTGTGCACCAGCCGCTCCGTCACGCTGCCGAGAGCAACGCGTCCCAGCAGGCCGGACGACGACGATCCGAGCACCACGGCGCGGGCCTCGAACTCCTGCGCGAGCTCGAGCAAACCGGTTGGGATGGAGCCGGATTCGTGAACCAGCGTGGGTACGTCCGGTCGCCCGGGGAGGCCGTTGACGACGGCCTGCAAGGACTGGGCCGTCTGCGCCTTAACGTGGCGCAGGTATTCCTCCTCGACGGGGTCGTTGCGCGGCGGCCACGAGCGCTCGAGAACCGCTGCCGCGATGACCTTCTCGCCCGTGGTCCTCGCGATCTGCACAGCGAGGTTGATCGGGGCGCTGCCCTGCCGGGAGGCGCTGAACCCGGCGATGATCGTCACGCGACAGGCTCCTCGGCGGGAGTCATCGCGATCACGTTGGTCACCGGGATGTTGTAGTCGGACCGGGCGCGGTCGACCACATCGAAGCGGTGCCAGATCGACTGTTCCGGTGGCTCTGTCGCGATGACGATCTGATCCGGGTGGAATTCGTCCACGCCGGCGGCCAGCGCGCGCAGCGGGCGGTAGTCGCCCAGCTTGCCGTCGGCCTCCAGGTTCGCCGAGTGCAGCGCCGCCAGCGTCTGGTCGAGACGTTGCTGGGCAAGGACTTTGGTGGCCTCCCAGACATCGAGGGGGCTGTGCGAGGCGGCGGCGCCGGTCTCGATCGGGCTGACCGGCACCACCACGTGATAGGTCGTGGCGTTGTCGGCGCCGATGGCGCGCAGTTCGTCGAGCAGCTCCTCGGAGCCGACGGTTTCGTTGGCCAGCACCAGTACCCGGTGCGGCCGCTCGGTCGCGATGACGGGCTCCGGGACCGGCCGGCGGGAGTTGAACCAGCGGTTGGCGAAGAACAGCCCGATCACCACGGCCCAGGACAGCAGGCTCAGCGTCAGGGCCCTTCGGTTGTCTCCGCCCTGGACGTACATCTGAACCAGGATGGCGGTCATCGCCAGCGCCGTGATGATCGACAACACGGGGAACAGCCACATTTTGACCTTGAGCTTGTCGCCGCCGTTGCGGTACCGCAGCACGATCTGGGAGATGGCGATCAAGAGGTAGACGAAGAGGATGACGGCGCCGCTGGAATCCAGCAGGAACTTGAAGATGAAATCGGGCGAGAAGGCCGAGGCGATGACACCCAGGAAACCGATGACCGACGATGTGAGAATGGCGGCCGCCGGAACGCCGCGACGGGTGACGGAGACGAGCTGGGCGGGCGCCTCTCGGCGGGCGGCCAGCACGAACAGCATGCGCGAGGCGGTGTACATGCCCGAGTTCAGGCAGCTCAAGACTGCGGTCAGGACAACCGCGTTCATGATGTGGTCGGCGTAGGGGATACCCATCGCGGTGAAGGCCGAGACGAACGGCGACGCGGCGAGCTGCTTGCCGTTCCACGGCAGGATGGTCACCAGCAGGAACGCCGAGCCGACGAAGAAGACGGCGATGCGCATGATGACCGAGTTGGCGGCCTTGGCGACAGCGCGCTCAGGGTCGGTGGACTCGGCGGCGGCGATGGTCGCGATCTCGGCGCCCACCATCGAGAAGATCACGGTGACGACACCGACGGTGACCGCGGACGAGCCCAGCGGGAAGAAACCGCCGTGCGCGGTCAGGTTGGAGAAATCCATGGATTTGTGCGGCCACAGACCGAGCACGAAACAGGAGCCCAGTCCGATGAACACGATGATGGCCGCGACCTTGATGCTGGCGAACCAGAACTCGAACTCGCCGAACGACGACACAGAGAACAGATTCGTCGCCGTCATCGCGATCAACAGCAGTAGGGCTGTGAGCCATATCGGTGCCGCGGGCAGCCAGTACCGAATGATCTTCGCGCCGGCGATCGCCTCGAATCCGACGACGATCACCCAGAAGTACCAGTACAGCCAGCCGATCGAGAAGCCGGCCCAGTTGCCCAAGGCATTGCGGGCGTAATCGGCGAACGAGCCGGTCGACGGATTGGCCACCGCCATCTCGGCGAGCATCCGCATGATCATGATGATCAGCACGCCGGCGAGCGCATACGTGATGAACGTGCCGGGACCGGTGTCTTTGATGACGACACCGGAGCCGACGAACAGCCCGGCGCCGATCACGCCCCCGATCGCGATCATGGACAGTTGGCGTTGGCTCAGTGCCTTGTTGAGGGTCGGTGTCCCGCTCACGTCGTCTCCTTCGCGCTGCCCCGACGGCGTTGTCAGGGCGTTTTCAGCCCACGCCCAGCGACAGATGTGAGCTGCACCACTATTTGGTGTGTGCGAATACTAAGCCGGTCAGCACGGCATGCGGGGGCCGAAGGAGGCGCCATCTTGTCGGAACATCCGGCCGTTTTTCCGACAGCAGTCGGAAGGCCGCCGGCGCCTGGTATCAGCGGCGGCGCAGTCGGGCCAGCCGGATGCTGAGCATGAGATCGAAGCGGGCTTCGCCGTCGGTGAGGTCGGTGACGTCGTCACCGAGTGCCTGGGTGATCTTCTCCAAGCGGTAGTACAGCGTCGAGCGATGCAGGTGCATGGTGTCGGCCGCGCGCCGGGCATCGCCACCGGAGGACAGATAGGCCTCGAGTGTCTGGATGAGGTCGTCGCGCCCCTCGGCCAAGAGCGCCGCGACGCCCGGATGGATCAGCGCGTCGAGTTCGTCTGGAGCGTCGGCGAGGCTGTCGGCGACCAGCGCGACCGCCCGCCACGACCCGGCCGCGGTCCAGTCGAGCGCCGCCTCGCCCGGGCCGGCGCCCGCGGCGGCCAGGGTGCAGGCCAGCCGGGCATCCCGAAATGACTGGGCGGCCTGGGCCAGGGGCAGCCGGCTACCGGACCAGCCGATGACCGGCGCGTCATCGAAGGTGGCCCGGATCGACGAGGTCACGGTCTCGGCGAGTCGCTGCGGCGAGACCCGCACGTGCGCGGGGCAGAAGGCGAAGACGCTCACGGGATTGCCGGGCAGGATGAACCAGTTGTGCGTTCGCTCGACGGCGGACAGCCGCAGGCGTAGTGCGGTGAGACGCTGCTCGGTCTCCGCGGCGTCCCCGGACGGGACGAACGCGAAGACGGTGAGCAGGCTGTCCGGCTGTGCCATGCCCTGGGCGCTGAGCTCGAGGAGCACCGCGTTCAGCGGCTCGCCCGCACCGGCCGCCAACAGGCGGGTGAGCACGGCCTGACGCGCGGACTCGACGGCCCGCTCGGCGGTTTGGCGCCGATCCAGGACCGCCACCAGATCCGCGCCGGCCTGGTTCGCCAGGGCACGCTCGGCCGCGCTCAGTGACTGCTCCGGGTCGATCACCCACAGGTAGCCGAAATGGTTCGCGGCCGATCGAACCGGCACGCAGTACCGCGCCACCATGGCGTACTGGGGCAGCGGCGGAATCGCGACGCCCGGGTCGGCGTCATCGATTCCTAGGGCCTGAAGCTCTGCTATGACTTCGGGTTTCGTGGTGCGCTCGAGGAGGCTGTGCATTCGCACGTCGTCGACGGTCCCGAGCTGGCGGCTGAAGGTCATGGGCGTCATCGCCGTGTCGTCCAGCAGGACCGCGCGATTCAGCGATCGGGCCAGCAGGTCGACGATCAGCTGAATGTGGGCACTGGGATCGGTGCCGTGCGGTTCCGCCATACGCTCCCATTCGGATCTGTGTCGGCGGCACTGCGCTCACAGGAACCGCAACGTTTGTTGCCGGTATCGTCGCACGCGCTCCGCGGCGGACGGGGCGTTGACGGTGGAGATGGACGATGTTGCCCGCAATGTGGTCGGAAGTGCGTTGGGCCTTCACGCCGCCGCGCACCTGGCTGCTGGGCGTGGCGGCCAACGTCGTGCTCGCCCTGCTGTGGCTTGCCGTGGAGCCGCTGACCTCCGGGGGACGCCATCACCACGATTGGGTGATCCTGGTCGGCACGTACTTCTCGTCGTTCGTGCTGGCCGACACCACGACAACCAATGTGCTTGGCGCCGACCATGATCGGGTCCGGCAGCGGCTGGCCGAATCGGTGTCGCCATGGCGGATATTGCTGCAGAAGAACCTGGCGCTGCTGATTCTCGTCGGACTTCCGACGCTCGTGGTTGCCGCGGTGCTCACCGTCTGGTTGGAGACTCCGGCCCGGCTCGGTGTGACGATCCCGAATGTCGCGGTGCCGATCGTGTCCTGGCTGGGCGTCGGCAACGCGGTGTCGGTATTGCTGCCGGTTGCTGAAGTGCGGTTGGTGCAGCGGTGGGGCCAGCGTCACGACCGGCGCCGTATCGCATTCTGGCTGTCGTCGCTGGTGCTGCCGTACGTTCTGTATTTCGTCGCCGACCCGGTCGGCGGGGTGGAGCACCGGGAATTGTGGCGGAAGCTACCGAACGCCGTCGCCCATGTTTTCGGTCCCGTCCTCGGCCGCGACACCAAAAGCGCTGTGCACCTTGCTATCGCGGTCGGCGTGTGGATCGCCGGGACACTGTTTGCCGATTGGTGGGTGCGGCGCCGTGGCGTGCAGTTCCGGTAGCGGCTACGGGGCCGGCGCTGCGTCCGGTGCCGTCGCGGCCTGCTCCGGTCCCGGGAGCCACGGTGCGCTCGCCGGCATATGGGCCGGCGCCGCGGTGGACGGCGGAGTCCCGGCGGGCGCGGGCCGACCGCGCCCGGCCTGATCGGCGGCCTGGATCGTCGTCGATGACCACGGCGCGGGTCCGGCCAGTGCGTCGGCCGCCCACCCCGCCTGCAGTTGCCTCACGGCGAAGTTCACGCCCTGGTTGACCAATCCGCTGTCCACGTAACTGTTGTGGGCGTCGAAGCTCGATCCGTGTGCATCGCACACCAGGTCGTTGGGGGCACAGAGATCGGTGGTTTTGGGTTGGTAGACCGGGCCGACCGTGACAGCGGGAGAGCCGATGGCGCGCATGAACCGTGGCGAGGGCTTGCCGAACAAGGCTACGGCGGCAACGTGATCCGCGACGTCGGGTGGCATGGGAGTCGGCACTTCGGCGGCGGAGACGCCGTCGGGAATGGTGCCTGCGGTGACGAAGCCCGCAACGGCGGCGCCCTGTGAGAACCCGCCGAGCACCATCTTGGTCCGGGGACAGGCCGCCGCGGTCGTCACGATTTGCCTACGCGCGTCACGGATTCCGTCGACGGCGGTGGGGAAGTCGGTGGTCGCGGGATAGTCGACCGCGTACACATCAAGGGTTTTCGGGCTGATGGCGGTGCGCAGCGAATCGATGAACGCCGTCCCCACCCCGCCGGGTCCGGGCGCTTCGTCGGTGCCGCGGGCGAATATGACCTGGGCGTCGGGGCATTCGGCCGCGTGTGCTGTCTGCGGTAGGGCCGCGGAGATCAATCCTGGCGGTACCACCAGGATTGCGGCCGTAGTCAGGCTTCTGATGCGGCTTCTGCTTCTGCTTGGCCTCACGGGTTCATGCTGACACACCGGCACCCCATCCGCTCGTTAGCTGGGCCCGGCGCGTTCGAATCGTGACATACCAAAAGTCGGTTATTGCGTGTTAGCGGTGACGAATTCGGCCGATGGCGCGCCGGCTACCGCAGCATCATGACGGTGAACGCGACGACACTGACGACGACGATGCAGGCGCGTAAGGCGTTGGGCGGCAGGCGGCGTCCGATCCTGGCTCCGATGTAGCCGCCGATGGTCGAGCCGACGGCCAGCAGCAGCGCCGGTAGCCAGGCCACCTGGCCGACGATGATGAAGATGATGGCCGCGACCGAATTGACCAGTCCCACAGAGATGTTCTTGACGCCGTTGAGGCGCTGCAGATCTTCTGACACGAACAGCCCGAACAGGGCCATCATGATGATGCCTTGCGCCGCACCGAAATAGCCGCCGTAGACCGCGCACCCGAACACGCCCGCGTAGAGCGGCGCGGCATGGTCGGTGGACCGCGGCGCGCCGCGCCGGGCATCCAGCGCCCGGCGCAACAGGGGTTGCACCAGCACGAGCGCGCCGGCCAGCAGGATCAGCCATGGCACGACCGCGGTGAAGGCGCCGGGTGGCAGTTTGAGTAGCAGCACGGCGCCGACGATCGCGCCGGCCAGCGACACCACCCCGAGCCGGAGGATGCGGGCGCCCTGGCCGCCGAGCTCGTGCCGGTAGCCGTAGGCACCGGTGAAGTTCCCCGGCACCAGGCCGACCGAGTTGGACATGTTGGCCACCAGTGGCGGGTAACCGACGGCCATCAGCACGGGGAAGGTGATCAGGCTGCCGGAGCCCACCACGGCGTTGATCACTCCTGCGGCGACGCCGGCCAGCAGCACCGCCGTGATCGCGAGGGCGGTCAGGATCGCGTCTTACTGTGCGGTCTCACCCCGTGAATTGTTCACTGGCGTTCCTGTGTGGTTGCAGTGGCCCGGAAGAACTGCTCGACGTCCGCGGTCGTGAGCGTCTCGACGCCGATGAGTGCCAGGTCGGCGAGCCGCTCGGGTGTCACCTGGGACGTGGCGTCGGTGACCAGCGCGGCGCGGAAGTCCCGCTCGGAGGCGTCGAACAGGGTGGCGCGGGGACAATTCGGCAGGTTGCAGCCGGCCACCACGACGGTGTTCACCGCGAGGTCGCGCAGATGCACTTCCAATGCCGTGCGGTAGAACGCCGACCACCGTGGTTTGAACATGACGACCTCACCCGGCGCCACCTGCTGGACGCCGCCGGCCAGTAGCGAGTCGTAGTCCAGGGGGTGCGCCAGCAGTTCCCCGGGTACCGCGGCGCCGTCGGTGTGCGGTGCGGCGATCTGCTTGCCGGACTCGATGGCGGCCCGGCGCGGCGGGTCGGCGTCGCTGCCGCCGGGGACGTACAGCCGCACGATGTGCACGATCGGCCGGTGCGCCGCGCGGAACGCCGCGAGCAGCCGGGCCATCGCGGGCACCCGTTCGGCGGTGCCGTCGACCTGCGACGGACCCGAGACGAAATCGTTCTGCACGTCGATCAGCACCAGGGCGCTGCGTGCCAGGTCAGGGGAGGTGTAGTCGTGGCCGGCAGACACGGACCCGATCTTTCCAGACAACCCGCCGGCGTGAGCCACTCTTGACGACCTGATCGCGGCAATGCTAAGCAACTGCACAGCATTTGTTGCGCGCCCACCCCGGGGCGCGGGCTCGCTGACGATGAGAGGCACGCGATGACGCTGCAGTCGGTCTTGGAGGACATCCAGAAGCGCCCGGGTACGGGTGAGCTCATCCCGATCATCGATCCGGTGAGCGAGGAGCAGATCGGCGAGTTCACCGATTGCGGCCCTGAGTTCGTCGACGAGGCCGTCGCCCGCGCCAAGTCGTCCTTCGAATCCGGTGTCTGGTCCGGTCTGCCGGGCCGGGAACGCGCCAAGATCCTGTGGCGCATCGCCGACCTGATCGACGAGCACGCCGCCGAGTTCGCGGCCATCGACTCGGCCAACACGGGCATGATGAAGATGCAGTCCGAGCTCGTCGTGCCGACGTGCGCCGAGTTCTTCCGCTATTACGCCGGCTGGTGTTCGAAGATCAACGGCACCGCCTACGACATCCGCACCAGCGGCATCGCGTCGGACGCCTACGTCGACCAGCACGGCTACACGCTGCGTGAGCCCTACGGCGTCGTCGGCCTGATCTTCCCGTGGAACGGCCCCATCTTCAACGCCTGCGCCAAGGTCGCCCCTGCGCTGGCCGCGGGCTGCAGCAGCCTGGTGAAACCCGCTGAGGAGACCCCGCTTTCGGCGCTGCTGCTGGACCGGTTGATCCACGAGGCGGGCGTGCCCGAGGGGGTCGTCAACCTGATCACCGGGTACGGCCACACCGCGGGCGCCGCCATCACCGCGCACCCCGACGTCGAGAAGGTCGCGTTCACGGGTTCGACGGAAGTGGGCAAGGAGATCGTCAAGGCTTCGGCGGGCAACCTCAAGAAGGTCATGCTGGAACTCGGCGGCAAGTCGCCGGTGCTGATCTTCGACGACGCCGACCTGGACAAGGCCATCTTCGGTGCGGCCATGGGCATCTTCATCCACTCCGGCCAGGGATGTGTGTGCGGCTCAAGGATTTTCGTGCAGCGCGGCGTCTATGACCAGGTGGTCGAGGGTATCGCGAACGTCGCCAACTTCATGAAGTACGGCGGACCGGAGGAAGAGGGCGTGATGAGCGGCCCGCTGATCAGTGCCAAGCAGCTGAATCGGGTTCTGGGCTTCATCGACGAGGGCAAGAACGACGGCGTCGAGATCGTCGCGGGCGGGTACCGGCTGGACCGCAAGGGCTACTTCGTGCACCCGACGGTGCTGACCAACGTCGATCCAGGCATGCGCCTGTACCAGCAGGAGATCTTCGGGCCGGTGGTCAGCATCCTGCCGTTCGACACCGAGGACGAGGCCGTCGCCATGGCCAACGACACGAGCTACGGACTGGCGGCCACCGCGTGGACCACCAACGTCAGCCGGGCGCACCGCATCGTCAAGCGCCTGCAGGCCGGCAGCGTTCAGGTCAACTGCCAGTTGGTCTTTGACCACGACCTGCCGTTCGGTGGCTACAAGCAGTCCGGCTGGGGCCAGGAGTTCGGTCGCGAAGGCCTCGAGGCCTACCTGAAGAACAAGAGCGTGATCGTCCAGTTGTAGCCGGCCCTGGGATTTGTGCACGTTTTTCCGCGCAGACCGCGAAGAATCGTGCACAAATCCCCGGGGGGACGCGGTGTGGTGGAGGTCACATGTGGGTGTGACCTCAGAACCTTCGGGTCCGTAACCGTAGGTTGGCGAGACTTACGGTTGCGTACCTCGTGGCGCGACGCGGATCCTGAGCTGCGTGAGCCACTACATCGCCAATCTGCGCGATATCGAATTCAATCTGTTCGAAGTGCTGCCGCTCCGCGCGGCCCTGGATGCGGGTGGCTACGGCGACCTCGATGCCGATACGGCGCGATCCATCCTCGACGAGATCTCGAAGCTCGCCGAAGGCGTTGTCGCCGAGACGTTTGTCGAAGCCGACCGCAACCCGCCGGTGTTCCTGCCCGACGAGCACCGCATCACGGTGTCCGAGGAGCTGGCCAAGACCGTGCGGGTGGTCAAGGAGGCCGAATGGTGGCGCCTGGGCCTCGATGAGCGCGCCGGTGGGACGCCGGCGCCGGCGGCGCTGGTGTGGGCGACGCAGGAGATGCTCATCAGCGCGAACCCGTCGGCGACGTTCCTGTACGGCCTGGGGCCGGCGATGGCGCACACGCTGGCCGAGGTGGGTACCGAGGAGCAGCAGCTCTGGGCGCGGACGGCCATGGACAAGGGCTGGGCGGGCACCATGGTGCTGACCGAGCCGGACGCCGGCTCCGATGTCGGGGCGGGACGGGCCAAGGCCATCGAACAGCCTGACGGCACCTGGCACATCGAGGGCGTCAAGCGCTTCATCTCCGGTGGCGACGTCGGTGACACCGCGGAGAACGTCTTCCACCTGGTGCTGGCCCGGCCCGAGGGCGCGGGCCCGGGTACCAAAGGGCTGAGCTTGTTCTTCGTGCCCAACTTCCTGTTCGACCCCGAGACCCTCGAGCTGGGCGAGCGTAACGGCGTGTACGTCACCGGCCTGGAACACAAGATGGGCATCAAGTCGTCACCGACGTGTGAGTTGACGTTCGGCGCCCACGGAAAGCCCGCGATCGGCTACCTCGTCGGCGGCGTGCACAACGGCATCGCGCAGATGTTCAAGGTCATCGAGAACGCCCGGATGACGGTGGGTGTCAAGGCCGCCGGCACCCTGTCCACCGGCTACCTCAACGCGCTGGCCTACGCCAAGGAACGCATCCAGGGTGCCGATCTCACCCAGATGGCGGACAAGACCGCGCCGCGCGTGGCGATCATCGAGCACCCCGATGTGCGACGCAGTCTGATGACGCAGAAGGCCTACGCCGAAGGTCTGCGCGCGGTCTACCTGTACACCGCGGCCTACCAGAATGCTGATGTCGCGCAACTCGTTTCGGGTGCCGACGCCGATCTGGCGCACCGGGTGAACGACCTGCTGCTGCCCATCGTGAAGGGCGTCGGCTCCGAGCGCGCCTACGAGATGCTCTCCGAATCGCTGCAGACACTCGGCGGGTCCGGCTTCCTGCAGGATTACCCGATCGAGCAGTACATCCGCGACGCTCGCATCGACGCGCTGTACGAGGGCACGACGGCCATCCAGTCGCTGGACTTCTTCTTCCGCAAGATCATCCGCGACCAGGGCGCGGCGCTGGCCCACGTGTCGAGCCAGATCACCGCAACCATCGATGGTGCCGGGCCGGAGCTCAAGGCCGAAACCGACCGGCTGGCAACGGCTCTCGCCGACGTCCAGGCGATGGCCGCCGCGCTGACCGGCTACCTGATGGCGGCCCAGGGGGATCCCGAGCAGCTGTACAAGGTGGGTCTGGGCTCGGTGCGCTTCCTGCTCGCGGTCGGCGACCTGGTGATCGGTTGGCGGTTGATCCTGGCCGCCCAGATCGCCCTGGCGGCGCTCGACGGCGCCTCCGAACGCGACCACGCGTTCTATACCGGCAAGGTGGCGGTGGCGAAGTTCTTCGCCAAGAACATGCTGCCGCTGTTGACCTCGGTGCGCGGGGTGATCGAGACGCTCGATACCGACGTCATGGAGCTGGAGACCTCGGCCTTCTAGGGATTTGTGCACGATTTTCCGCGTCTGCCGCGAAAAATCGTGCACAAATCGCCAGTAGTCGAACAGATCACAGTTCCGGCCGTCGATTGCCGTGGATCTGGTGCCGCCGTGGAAAATGGTCCAAGGCCCACGACCGGACGAGGAGAGTGTGACGTGCGACGCGACACCCTGGCGTGGCTCGGTGCCCGCGCACTGACCCGCCGGCTGGGTTTGCCGCGGGCCACGAGCTTCCGGGTGGAGCGGTCGCTTCCGGTGCCGATGCGCGACGGCGCCGTCCTGTTGGCCGATCACTACGCGCCGCAGCGCCGCAAGCCCGCCGGCACGCTGCTGATGCGGGGGCCCTACGGCCGCGACGGCCTGCCCAACCGCGTGTTCGCCGGGCTGTACGCGGGGCAGGGCTTCCACGTCGTGCTGCAGAGCACGCGCGGCACCTTCGGGTCCGACGGTGCGTTCGAGCCCGGCCGTCACGAGGTCGACGACGGTGCCGACACGGTCCGGTGGCTGCGTGAACAGCCTTGGTACGGGGGAGAATTCGCCACTGTCGGGGCGTCATACCTGGGCTTCACCCAGCTGGCGCTCCTCGTCGACCAACCCGACGACCTGACCACCTCCGTGATCACCATGGCGCCGCACGATTTCGGACACTCGGTATGGAGCACAGGGTCGTTCGCGCTCGGCGATTTCCTGGGCTGGAGTTATCAAGTGGCCTGGCAGCACCGTGGTGGCTGGATTCGCCAGATTCTCCGCGGCATGGCGACGCCGCGCACCCTCAAGCCGGTGCTGGAGACGCTGCCGCTCGATCCGGCCGCCGCCGAACTCCTGGGCGGACGCACCCCGTGGTTCAACGCGTGGCTCGAACAGCCGGATCCGTCGTCGCCGTACTGGGCCGAGAACGGTGTGGCGGCCGCACTCGACAACCTGCGCGGCCCGGTGCTGCTGATCACCGGTTGGCAGGACGTTTTCGTGGACCAGACCCTCGAGCAATACCGGCGGCTACGGGCCCGCGGTGTCGAGGTGGCGTTGACCGTGGGGCCGTGGACGCACGGGTCCGGTGGTACCGAGGCCATTAAGGAATCCGTGCTGTGGCTGGACGGCTCCCGCCGCGCCGCGGCCCCCGTGCGGATCTGCGTTGCCGGCGGTGACTGGCTCGACATGCAGGAGTGGCCACCGCCGGCTGCCGAACAGGTGTGGCACCTGCACCCTGGCGCGGCGCTGGCCGAGACCCCGCCCGACAGCGGGGCGCCGTCCACGTTCGTCTACGACCCGGCCGACCCGACACCGAGTATCGGTGGGCGCCTTCTGGTTTCCGGCAAGTCGGGTTACATCGACGACACCGCGCTCGCCGAGCGATCGGACGTGCTGACCTTCACCAGCCCGGTGTTGCCTGCTGACCTCGACGTCATCGGAACGCCGTACGTCGAACTGGACCACCGGACCGACAACGCGCACGCCGACGTGTTCGTGCGCATCAGTGACGTTGGGCCCGACGGACATTCGACCAACGTCACCGACGGCTATCTGCGGCTCACCGCGGCCGACGCCCCCGCGGCGCTGCTGCGCCTGGAACTCGACGCGACCGCCTACCGATTCGCGGCCGGCCACCGGATCCGCCTGCTGGTCGCGGGCGGCTGTTTCCCGCGGTTCGCGCGCAATCTGGGCACCGGCGATCCGCTCGGGACCGCCACCGAGATGGTGCCCTCGGTGCACACCATCGCGCACGGCGACGGCGGCCAGTCCCGGCTGGTGTTGCCGGTCAGCGCAACGTGACGACCACTTTGCCCTTGGCGGAACGGTTTTCCAGCGAGGCGATGGCGTCCGCGGCCCGCTCCAACGGATAGACCTCGGGCGCCGGCGGGGTCACCGCACCGGAGGCCAGCAGCGGCTCCAGCTCCTCCCACTGCTCGGCGAGATAACCCGGGTGGGTCATGGCCCACGCACCCCAGCCGACACCCACCGCATCCACATTGTTGAGCAGCAGGCGGTTCACCTTGACCGTCGGAATATCGCCGCCGGTGAATCCCACCACCAGCAGCCGGCCGCCGGGTGCCAGGGACCGAAGAGAGTCGGTGAACCGGTCACCACCGACCGGGTCGAGGATCAGGTCGACGCCGCGGCCGCCGGTCAGCTCTCGCACCGCGTCCTTGAAGCCGTCGGCCAACACGACGTCGGAAGCCCCAGCGGCACGGGCGATCTCGGCCTTGTCCGGCGAGCTCACCACCGCGATGGTGCGGGCGGCGCCGAACGCCGGGGCCAGGCGCAGCGTGGACGTGCCGATGCCGCCCGCGGCGCCGTGCACCAGCACCGTCTCGCCGGGCGTCAGCCGACCGCGGGTACGCAGCGCGCAGTGCACCGTCAGATCGTTGAACAGCAGTCCGGCGCCGGCCTCGAACGACACCGAGTCCGGCAGCTTGAAGACCCGATCAGCCGGTAGTGCAACGACTTCCGCCATCGCGCCCGACAACATGGTCAACGCCGCCACCCTGTCGCCGGCCGCCACGTGCGCGCCCTCGGGTGCGCTGCGGACCACGCCCGCGAGCTCGGCGCCGGGGGTGTACGGCAGTTCCGGCTTGTGCTGGTACAGGCCGCGCGACTGCAGCGCGTCGGGGAAGGCGACACCGGCGGCGTGCACCTCGATCACCACAAGGCCGGCGCCGTCAGGCTCGGGGATGTCGTTCAGTTCGGCCGCCGAGGGGCCTTCCAACCGGGCGATCTGAATGGCGCGCATGGTGCTCTTCTCCTGTAGGCATTGCCGGTGGGTCCCTGTCACTGTCGCATGTCCACGTCACGCTCCGCCGCGGGCACCGAGTAAGAGGCCGGTCACCACCAGTCCGATGCCGGCGATCTCGCCGATCGTCGGAATCTGATGCAGCACGGTGAGCCCGATGAGGCTGGCCGTCACGGGCAACAGTGCCAGCAGGATCGCGAACCTCGCCTGGCCGACCTGACGGAGGACGATCTGGTCGAGCGCATAGGGGATGGCCGTCGACAACAGGCCGACGCCGAGGCCGAGCAGCCAGGTGCGCGGATCGACGAACACCGCCGAGTTCGTGTGGGCCTGGAGGCCGATGATCACCGGGCCCAAAATGGCTGCGGCGGTCGACATTCCGAGGGCGAGCGTGTCGAGACCGCCGTGTGCGTCCGCCACCCGTTTGCCGACCATGATGTAACCGGCCCAGAGCGCCGCGGCAGCCAGTGCCCACGCCACGCCGGCGAGCTCTGAGGTGAATTCGATGCCGGCCAACAGAGCAACCCCGCCAGCCGCGAGGGTGGCAGCCAAAAGATCACGCGGTCTGCGTGACCCGAGCGTGGCCACCAGCGTCGGGCCGATGAATTCGATCGCGACGGCGGTGCCCAACGGGATACGGGCCAGCGCTTCGTAGAACGCGATGTTCATGCCGACGGTGATCAATCCGAACAGGGTCGCGATCGCGACACGGCGGCGCGTCAACGGCATTCGCCACGGCCGGCGCCAGGCCATCAGCACCAGCGCACCGGCCGCGGCCCGGAGCCACGCGACGGTGGCCGGTTGGGTGGTCGAGAAGAGGAACACGCCGATCGCGGCACCCAGGTACTGCGACGCCGCACCGGTGACAAAGACGAACGGGACCGACCATCGGGGCAACTGGCGGTGCGTCATCCGCGCGGCACCCGGCAGTTGTCGATCCCGGTCACCCGGCGCAGATTACCGTCGACCTACCATCCGTGAATGATCGACGCACGTGCCGCCGTGTTGCTCCGCCCGGGTTCGGCCCCTGAACTGACCGATGTCCAGATTCGCGAACCGCAGGGCGGCGAGGTGCTGGTCGGCATCGATGCCGTCGGCATCTGCCACACCGATATCAGCACGGCCGCCCGCTGGCCGGAGAAGCGTCTGCCGATGGTGTTCGGCCATGAAGGCGCGGGCACGGTCCTGGCGGCTGGACCGGACGCTCGCATCGACGTCGGCCGGCGCGTCGTCCTGACGTTCGCCAGCTGCGCACAGTGCGCAGCGTGCGCAGCCGACACGCCCGCCTATTGCGACAATGCCAGTCGCCTGAACATGGCCGGTGACCGCGGTGACGAGTCGAGCGCGCTCCGGCTCGACGGTCAGCCCGTTCGCGGCGGATTCTTCGGGCAGTCCAGCTTCGCCACCCACGCGCTGGCCAACACGTCGAATGCCGTGGTGCTGCCCGACGGCATCGATGCCCAGCTGGCGGCACCGCTGGCCTGCAGTGTGCAGACCGGGGTCGGCGCGGTGCTGAACACACTGGCCGCTGGACCCGGCGATGTGCTGGTGGTGTGGGGCGCCGGCGCGGTCGGTCTCTCGGCGGTGATGGGGGCCCGCATCGCCGGGTGCCGCACGGTCATCGCGGTCGACCCGATCGCCGAACGACGTTCGCTGGCAATCGAATTGGGCGCCACCAGGGCCGTCGACTCGGCCTCCGAGACCCTGCCGGCCGAGATCATGGAGCTCACCGGCGGTGGTGCGACGCTGGCTGTCGACACGACCGCGCGCGGCGACGTCATCAGCACCGCGCTGACGCTGCTGCGCAAGTGCGGCACGCTCGCGCTCGTCGGGCTGGGCGCGCTGACCGCGGAACTACCCGTCGGGCTGATCCTGGCCAACGGGCTGCGGATACAGGGGGTCATCGAAGGCGACAGCGAGCCGCACAGCTTCATCCCGCGGTTGGCCGAACACGTCCTCCGGGGCGAGCTGCCCGTCGACAAACTGGTACGGACCTACCCGTTCGACCGCTTCGCCGACGCCTGGTCGGACGCCGCCGCCGGTTTTGCCGTCAAACCAGTGCTGGTTATTTAGGTAGGCTCGCTGGTACGGGATGTCCCGCCGGCAACGTCGCCGAACCCGAACGGAGCAGCATGACCGCTTTCACTCATTCGCAGCTGGTCAAACCCGGGCGTCCCGCGGCGCTGCCACGAGGCCGTTCCATGGAAATCAAGGCCGTCGACGGTACCCGGCTGCACGCCGAGGTGTTCGGTCCCGAACACGGGCAGCCGATCGTGTTCGCCCACGGCATCACCTGCGCCATCGGCGTATGGGGCAACCAGATCGCGGATCTGGCGAGCGACTACCGGGTCATCGCCTACGACCACCGCGGTCACGGCAAGAGTGAAGCTCCCCGCGGCCGCCACAAGTACAACCTGGACTTTCTCGCGGCCGACCTCGACGCGGTGCTGAGCGCGACGCTCAGGCCGGGGGAGCGGGCCGTCCTCGCGGGGCACTCGATGGGCGGCATTGCCATCACGTCATGGGCGCAGCGCTACCCGCAGCGGGTCACCGAGTGCGCGGACGCCGTCGCCCTGATCAACACCACGACTGGTGACCTGCTGAAGCTGGTCCAGCTGGCGCAGGTCCCGAACTCGCTGGCGAAGTCCCGGGCCTACGCCGCCGGCCGCATCCTCAAGACGTTCGGCGGAGCCCCGCTGGTGCCGGGTTCGCGTAGGGCGGCGCGCCAGTTCGTCGCCATGATCGCTGTCGGACGTGACGCCGACCCCGCAGTGGCCGACTACGTCTACGAACTGTTCATGGGCACCTCCGCAGCCGGCCGCAGCGGATGGGTGAACGCGCTGGTGGACAACCTCGATGCTCATCACATCGGACTCGACAACCTGACGGTGCCGACGCTCGTCATCGGCAGCACGAAAGACCGGTTGCTGCCCATCGCGGCGTCCCGCCGGATCGCCAGGAACGTGCCGAATCTGTGGTCGTTCGTCGAACTGGGCGGCGGTCACTGCGCGAACCTGGAGCGTCCCGAGCAGGTCAATCAGCATTTGCGGGCGCTGCTCGCGGGAGTGGCCCACAGCTCGACGGCCTAGGATCGCCATGTCCTAAGGTGAAACCGGCGGTACCGGATTTGATCAAGGGAGATTCATGACGGCCAGCGACGGCGAGTTCTTCGATGTGCTGATCATCGGTGCCGGTATCTCCGGCATCGGAGCCGCGTACCGGCTGCATCAACGCAACCCGCAGGTGACCTACCGGATCCTGGAGCGGCGGACGCGCATCGGTGGCACCTGGGACCTGTTCCGCTACCCGGGTATTCGATCCGACAGCGACATTTTCACGCTCAGTTTCCCGTACCAGCCGTGGGAGCGGCCGGAGAACATCGCCGACGGCGATCACATCCGCGAGTACCTGACCACCGCGGCACACACGCACGGCATCGACCGTCACATCACCTTCAACACCCATGTGCAGTCGGCCGACTGGGATTCGGCGACCGACACCTGGACGGTGCACGCCGTGGAGAACGGCGAGGCCAGGTCCTACCGCGCCCGATTCCTGTTCTGCGGCACCGGCTACTACAACTACGACAAGGGCTACACGCCCGACTTTCCGGGCATCGACACCTTCGCCGGCGACGTCGTCCATCCGCAGTTCTGGCCGGAGTCACTGGATTACGCCGGCAAGAAGGTCGTGGTGATCGGCAGTGGTGCCACCGCGGTCAGCCTGGTGCCCGCCATGGCGAAGACCGCCGGGAAGGTGACCATGCTGCAGCGGTCACCCACCTACCTGATGTCGCAGTGGCAGATCGACCCGATGGTCAGCTTCATCCGGAAGCTGTTGCCGGACAAGATCGCTCATCGCATCGTGTGGTTCCGCAACGTGCTCATCAGCGTGCTCAGCTACAACCTGCTCCGGAAGTTCCCCAAGGGCGGCCGCCGCCTCATCCGCAACCGGGCCATGGCCGCGTTGCCGCCGGGCTACCCCGTGGACGTGCACTTCAACCCGAAATACGACCCGTGGGATCAACGCCTCTGCGCGGTGCTCGACCGCGACATCTTCACCGCCATCGGTGACGGCCGCGCCGAGGTCGTCACCGACCACATCTCCCACTTCGACGCCAACGGCATCGTGCTGAAATCCGGTGCGCGCATTGACGCCGACATCGTCGTCACCGCGACCGGGCTGGAGTTGCAGGCCCTCGGCGGCATCTCCCTGTCGGTCGACGGGGTCGCGATCACCCCGTCCGACCGCTACGTCTACAAGGAATTCCTGCTCGAGGACGTGCCGAACATGGCATGGTGCCTGGGCTACACCAACGCATCGTGGACCCTGCGCGCCGACATGACTGCCCGTGCGTTCGCGAAACTGGTGGCGTACATGGACTCTCACGGCTACACCCACGCCTATCCGCATCTGGGTGACGTCCCGATGGACGAGAAGAAGACCTTCGACCTCGACGCCGGCTACATCAACCGCAACCCCCACGCGTTGCCCAAATCCGGTACCCATCGCCCGTGGCACGTCCGGCACAACTACGTGCTCGACGTGATCGACCACCGCTTCGACCGCATCGAAGAGTCCATGGTGTTCGGACGGGTGCGGCAGCGGGTCTGAGCCTTCCGGATCAGGATTCCGGCTGCTCGGTGAGTCTGGGCGGGGCAGCCAGTCGCCACGAGTCGGCGAGGATGTCGGTCAGTTCCTGCTCATCGTCGAGCGCCTCCAGCCTGACCCGCACCCACGACGACGCCGCCTCATGTCGCGGCACCCAGAACTTGTGCGGTTCGGCCGCGATCAGCTCTTCGCGGTCGAACCTCGGACAGCGCACCGCAAACGAGGTCTGATCGTCGGGCACCGTGACGAACATCTTGCGCGCCACGTCGAAAGTCGGGTGGCCCCAACGCTCCTTCTCTGTGGTCTCCGGGAGGGACAGCGCGATGCGGCGCACGTCATCGGCATCGAGCACGGTGTGAACCTTCCGGAGCTGCGTTGGTGGAGTTTGTCCGTCGAGGCAGCCTACCGGCGGGCGGTGACAGGTATTTCGCGCGCGACTCAGCGCAGGACAGTGGCGAGCTGTTCGACGAGGGCCTCGATCGCGGCTGGATCGCGCAGCCGGTCCGGCGCCCACGCCAGCGCGATCTTGGCCGGCGCCCAGGTGCTGGCTAAGTCCCCTGGGGTGGTGGGAATTCGGGGACGGGGCTGAGGTGGGCGGAGATGTTCAGGCCGTGTCGGTGCCG